>JAHIJU010000463.1 GCA_018898235.1 Actinomycetota bacterium
CATCGGCTACCTCATCTCGATCGCGATCTTCGGGCTCTACCAGGCGATCTTCATGGCCAACGCCGGCGGCGCCTGGGACAACGCGAAGAAGGTCGTCGAGGTCGACCTGCACGCCAAGGGCACGGCGCTGCACGATGCGACGATCGTCGGCGACACCGTGGGCGACCCGTACAAGGACACCTCGTCGGTGGCGCTCAACCCGGTCATCAAGTTCACGACGCTGTTCGGGCTGCTCGCCGTCGAGCTGGCGGTGAGTCTCACGGACGACGGGTACGGCACGCTCGTCGCACTGCTCGCGGCGGTGTTCTTCGCCGTGTCGGTGTTCTTCGTGCACCGCTCGTTCTACGGGATGCGGATCCGCTCGTCGGTCGGCGACGACGGGATGCCGGCCGAGCCCGACGAGCCGTCGCCCGCGGGCGGCGACGCCGCACGGGCGCCCCGGCCTGGCACGGTCGAGGCCGTCGAGGTGACGGGCGCCGGTGCCCCGCTCGACACCGATCCGGACGCCCTCGCCCAGGCGGGTGACCTGCGATGAGAAGGCTCGCGGTCAAGTGGGACGACGCGCTCGTCGACTCCGACGGTCATGTCACCGGCCACGACGCGGGTGCGACGCTGGTCCGCCGACTGCTGCACCTGTCGCAGACCCCGCTCCTGATCGGCCCGGGACCACGTCGCTGCGCCGGGTTCGACCTGGTGCCGCTGGAGTTCGTCGACGGCGACTCGACCGTCGTCGTCAACCTCGACGTCCTCGACTCCACGCAGGTGTGGAGCACGCTGCGCGAGCGGTGCGAGAGCCCCGCGGTGATGAACTTCCAGTGGGGGCCGACCACCAGCTACGTCGACCGGGTCCCGCAGCTCGCCGAGGCGTTGTCCTTCGCGCTCTTCCCGACCTTCGCCAACTCCGAGCGCACCGCGCAGGAGGTGCGCGAGGTGGTGGCCCGCTGGACGGTGCCACCGGTCGCCGAGAAGGCCAAGGTCGCGTGGGTCAACCTCGGCTTCCGCGTCGAGCACGTGCAGCCGCGACGCCCCACCGCCGAACCGCTCGTCCTGTACCCGGCGATCTACCTGTCCGAGCGCAAGCAGCCGCGGCTGTTCCTCGACGTCGTCGAACGCGTGCGGGCGCAGGTCCCGATCAGGGTCGTCATGCGGCTGCACGAGTCGCACCTGGTGAGCGAGCTGGCGATGCGGATCTCCCAGAAGGACTGGGTGTGGGTCGGCCCGCTCACGGCCACCCGGGTCTCCTACTGGGAGGGGCTGGCCGGCACGACAGCGTTCCTGGCCACGGCGACCGAGGAGTCGTACGGGCTGGAGTACGTCGAGGCGCTGGCCGCGGGCGTGATCGGCATCTTCCCCGACGCCCCCTGGGCCAGGGCGCTGGTGCCCGCGGACTACCCGTACTTCTGGCGCACCCCGGCCGAGGCGGAGGCGATGCTGCTGCGTGCGGTGACCGACCCGGACGCCTGCCGCGCCGAGCTTGACCAGGTCGCGGGCGGCAGCTTCACCGCCTGGATCGCCGCCAAGCACGACGACCACTCGTTCGAGCACAGCTTCGTCGCCCAGCTCCACGACTGGTTCGACTGACGGCGCGTGCCGGTCCGGGGTCGGATCCGGGTCGGCTCGGGGCCCGACCCTGATGTGCGCCGCGCCCGCCCGCGGCAGGCTGGGGCCATGAGCTACCAGGAGCCGTTGGGCCGTGCCGGCTACATCCGTCCTTTCCAGGGACGCATCATCGCGGGGGTGTGCGCAGGCGTCGCGCGGCGCTGGGGGATGGCGCCGTGGCTCGCGCGCGTGCTATTCCTGCTGCTCGCGCTCCTGCCCGGCCCGATCCTCGTCATCTACGTGCTGCTGTGGATCTTCATGCCGGCCGAGTCGGAGGTCTGGCGCCCCGAACCGCCGCGCATCTGACCGGACGGGACTCGACCGGGATCGCCCGGGCGGGGGCGCCGGGGGGCCCGAGGGGGCACCCTGGAGCCATGGGTCACCTCCGGGACCTCCAGGCATGGCGGCGCAAGGCACGCCCGGCGCTGGAGGACGACCTCGTGCTGGAACCCGACCGAGGCTGTGCCCGCGTGGCGCGACGCTGGGTGATGTCGACCCTTGGCGCGGCGGGCCTGGGCGGTGCGGGCAACCAGGTGGTCGAGCTGCTGACCGCCGAGCTGGTGGCCGACGCCATCGTCCGCCGCCCCACGCAGGTGCACGTGCACACCCGGTACGACGGCGTGACCGCCCGGGTCGAGGTGCGGGACGACTCGTGCGTGCCGCCCCCCGCGCAGGCACCGCGCTCGTGGTCGATCGTCGAGGCGATGGCCGCCGCGTGGGGCTGTCTGGACGCCCCGGGGCAGACCGGTCGGACCGTCTGGTTCGAGGTCCTGGTCGACGGTTGAGGTGCGCACCTGCCGTGTCGGTCAGTACGTTCGTCATCTGGCGTGGTGCGATCGAAGCTGCAGAGGCACCCTGCCAGCGCCGACGGGTGAGGTCGTGACCGCCCGTCGGCCCAGGTGACAAGGAAGGCGCGGACCATGACGGAGGCCAGCCCCAGCGGTGGGACGGCGGCGACGGCGGGAGGCCACCTCCCGCGGATCGTTGCCGAGGTGCACGAGGACGGAACGGGTTTCCTCGCGGTCGAGGGCATGCGTCAGGACATCGTCGGCGACGACATGGACCAGGTGGGTCAGCAGATCACCACCCGCATCGCGGCGCTCGCGGCCAAGGTCGGCACACCGTTGCCGGCCGAGGTGCGCGACCCCGACGGGTTGTGGGTGCTGCTCGTCCACCCCGACGGGCACGTCGGCGAGGCACCGTCGGGGGTCGCGGGTCAGCCGCGGTCGGCCGAGGCTGCCGGTCCCCGCAGCGGGCTGACGTCGTCGTCCGGGCCCGCCCAGCCCGCCGCCACCCCGTCCGCGGCGTCGTCCGCGGCCGCCTCGTGGGCCAGCGGCCTGTCGGCGGCGCCCCGGCCGGCACCCGCCCACAGCGCGCCGACCCCCGCCGTGCCGATCCCGACGGCCGGGCCGACGACGGGTGCGGCATCGGGCGTGCCGGCCGGTCAGGGCGCGGAGCCGCCCGCGGGTGCGGCGCTCGGTGAGCTGTTGGCGACCCGGCACCGCCCCCGTCGTCAGATCGCCACCCGGGGCTGGCGGGTCGGGCTGCGCCGTGTCACCCTCGGTGCCGTCCGGCCCGGCCCGGGGCGCAAGGAGCGGTCCGATCGCGCCGCGGTCGACTCGGTGCGTCGTCCGCTCGACGGCCCGCGCACCATCGTCGTGATCAACCCCAAGGGCGGCGCCCACAAGACGACCGCGACCCTGCTGCTCGCGGCCGGGTTCGGGATGCAGCGCGGCGGCTACACGCTGGCCTGGGACAACAACGAGACGCACGGCACGCTGGGCTGGCGCTCGGGCGCCACGGCGTCGGGGCGTTCGGCGCTCGACCTGCTGCACGCGCTGCCCGAGCTGAGCAGGCGCGGCGAGATCAGGGTCGGCGACCTGGACGCCTATGTGCGCACCCGGGCCCAGGAGCAGTTCGACATCCTCGCCTCGGACGAGGACGCGGCCTCGGGGGTGTTCGTGGACGCGGCCTCGTTCGCGGCGCTGCACCAGGTGCTCACCCGGTTCTACCGGGTGCTCGTGGTGGACACCGGCAACAACATCCGGTCCTCGAACTGGCGTGCCGCGGTGGACGCCGCCGATCAGCTCGTCATCGTCTCGACCGTCCGGGAGGACACCGCGCAGGCGGCGGCGTGGGCGGTCGACGCGCTGCGGGCGGCCGGAAAGTCCGAGACCGTGCGTCGTGCGGTGACGATCCTGTCCGAGCCGGCCGCCTCGGTCGACAAGGATCTGCGCAAACGTCTGCGTCAGCACTTCGGCGTGCTGACCAGGGCCGTCGTCGAGGTCCCGTTCGACCCGGCGCTGGTCGCCGGCGGCCCGATCGACTACGCCCGGCTCAGGCCGGCGACCCGGGACGCGTGGCTGCGCGCGACCGGTGTGGTCGCCGAGGGGCTGTAGCCCGGGATCTGCGACCGCCACGCAAGATCGAACGGCCCGGTGACACAGACCGGGTGCGAGATCCGACGGGAGGACGCCCGGTGCCCGACCACACGGCCGATGCGCCCGACGGCGCACGCCCTGGCCTGCCCGACGACGGATCACGACGTCCCGCGGGGCACGACGACGCGTGGTTCACGGACCTGGTGGTCGAGCACGGGCGCGCCGTCCACCGGTACCTGGTCCGGCGTGCGGGTGACGAGGCGGAGGACCTGGCCGCCGAGGTGATGGCGGTCGCCTGGCGGCGGCGAGCCGACGTGCCCGACGAGGCGGTGCTGCCGTGGCTGTACCGGACCGCGGGGTTCGTGCTGGCGAACCACCGGCGCAAGGGCCGGCCGGTGCCGGTCGGCGAGGTGCCGGAGGAGGCCGATCTGGACGACCCCGCCCTGCGCGCCGTCCAGGACGACCTGGTCCGACGGGCCCTGGCCGCACTCTCGGCGCGCGACCGGCAGGTGCTGCTGCTCAACGCATGGGAGGGCCTGGTCGGCCAGGAGCTGGCGGCCGTGCTCGGCATCAGCCGCGGAGGGGCGGATGCCGCGCTGAGCCGCGCCCGGGCCCGGCTGCGTGCGGCGTGGGACGCCTGAGGCGCAAGATCGCGGGCCCGGCCGACACAGACCGGGTGGACGAGGGAGAGGTCGGCATGGGTGAGCTGGAGCAGGACGAGGCGTACCGGCGCCTGCGCGCGGCCGACCCCGCAGCCCACGTCGACCCCGATCTCGACAGGGTGCTCGCGGCGGCCCGGGCGCGGGCCGGGCTGGAACCGGCGGCGCCGGCCGACCCGGGGGCCGTCGACCGGGGAGTGGTCGACCGGGCAGTGGGCGACCGGGGGGTGGTCGACCGGAGGGTCGTCGACCTGGCGGCGCGTCGGCGCCGTCGGACCAGGGTCTGGCAGGTCGCGGCCGGGGTGGTGACCGTGGTCGCGGTCGGTGCGAGCGGGTACGGGCTGGGTGCTCGGGGTTCGTCGTCCGCCGCCACGCAGATCGGTGCGCCCGAGGCGGCGAGCATGGCCGGCTCGACCCTCAAGGACGCCGCGGGAACGATCGAGCCAGGATCCATCGGGCCTGGAACCGTCGACCGTGGCGCGGTCGACGCCGCCGGGCGGGCGGCGGGTCCGCGCACCTTCGTCGCCGACGGGGTGGGGCAGGACGCCGGGTCCGGCGCCGCGTACTCGCTCGGCGGTTCGACGGCCTCGGCCGCGTGGGCGGACCGGTTCGCGCAGGCGTGGCACGTGGACGGGAAGGCCGTCGAGTAGACCGCCGGCAGCTGGACGGTCTCGGGGACCTCGGGCGCGTGGGTGACGGTCACCGTCGACGGCGATCTCAGCAGGGTCGACTACGCGACCTCAGCACCGGACGGCTGCGCGGGCGCCGGGGCGGACCAGGACTGCGCGACGCGGGACGGTGCGCGCAGCGGTGCGCTCGCGACGTTGGCGGCCGCCGGGGTCGACGTCGACGCACTCGCCGTCGAGGTCACCGGCGACGCGGGTGCGTTCACCGTGACCGCCCTGCAGCGGATCGACGGCGCCGCCACACCGCTGGGCTGGACCGTCCAGGTCGCGACGGGCGGGGTCACGTCGATCAGCGGCACCCTGGGCGAGGTCACCCCGCTGGGGACGTATGCCCTGGTCAGCCCCGCACAGGCCGCGCTGCGACTCAACGAGTCCCGGTTCGGCGGGTGGCCGGCCACGATGGCGCCGGCCCCCCTGGGGCGACCGGCGTCCACCGCGGGCGCTGCGGCGGGCTCCTCGGACGGTGCGGACCCCGCCGCGGCGGCGACGCCCGGCGCACGCGTGCCGTGGCCTGTCAGGACCGTGCGGATCGTGCAGGCGCGGCTCGGGCTCGCGCTGACCTCGGGGCAGCACCAGGTGCTGGTCCCCGCCTATGAGCTGACCGACGACAGCGGTGCGACGTACGTCGTGCCCGCGCTCACCGACGATGCACTGGAGGTGGTGGACCGATGACCGGGACCCCGCAGCACGAGACGCCGCACGAGCCCACGCACGACGGTCCGCAGGACGCCCCGCAGGGCGGCCCTCGGCGCACCCGCACCCAGCTCGCGCTGCTGGTCGCGGGAACCCTCGTCGTCGGACTCGGCCTCGGCGCGTTCGGCGGGGCCACGGCGCGGTCGTCCGCCGCGGGCGGTGCGCCCGAGACGGCGGCCCCGGCGGCCGACCTGGGTCGACCCCTCCCGGGCACGTCCGCCGCCGATGCGAAGCTGAGCTCGTGGTGGGGCTTCGGCGCGCAGCATCGCACCTTCACCGGCCAGGGACTGTCGCAGGCCGGCGGCAGCGCGCACGTCTGGGCGTTCGACGCCGCGTCGGCGATCGACCCGACCGCCGTCGCCCGGGCCGCACGGGCGCTCGGGCTGGCGGGTGAGCCGACGGCCCAGTGGGGTTCCTGGCTCGTCGGCGCGACCGACGGCAGCGGTCCGTCGATGTCGGTCGGCGGCGACGGCCAGGCGACCTTGTCCTACACCGATCCGTCGACCTGGTGCAGGTCGGACGGTGACGCCACGGTGATGCCGGTCGAACCGGCCACGGGCACGGTCGAGGGGTCGTCGGGTTCGTCCGGCGCCGCCGCGGACGGGTCCGTCGCCGCCTCGCCCTGCCCGACGACGGGCCTCGGATCGGACGATGCGATCGCCCGCACCCGCGACCTGCTGGCCGCCGTGGGCGTGCAGCTCGGCGATGCCCGGCTGACCGCCTCCGGCAGCGACGCCTCGACGTGGGTCCAGGCCGATCAGGTGGTCGAGGGCTCGCCCACGGGCGTGACCTGGACCGTCGGGTTCGTCGGCGAGCAGGTCCAGTCCGTGTTGGGCCCGCTCGCCCCCGTCGTCGACCTCGGGGAGTACGCGCTGCTCAGCCCGGCCGATGCGGTGGCGCGGCTGTCCGACCCGAGGTTCACCGGCACTGCTCCCGTGATGGCGATGGATGCCCCGACGAAGCGGACGGTGCCGCAGGACCCGGCCACGCTCGAGCAGGCCGCCACCCCCACCCCGGGCGCCGCTGCCTCGCCCACCGCCGCTGCCTCATCCACCCCCGCCGGTGCGCCCAGTCTCCCCGAGGCGTCGACGGTCCCCGCCATCCCGACGGGCCCCGCCGAGACCGCCGCACCCACGGCAGCCCCGGTGCCGGCCGCCGGCGCCCCGCTCGGTTGGGGTGTGCAGCAGGTGGTGCTCGTCGCGTCCTCGCTCACCGTGTCGGTCACCACGCTGGGGGACGGTTCCGTGGTGCTGCTGCCCACCTACGTGCTGACGGATGCCGACGGCGGCACCTGGCAGGTGGCGGCCGTCTCCGATGCGGGGCTCGGCCTGAGCTGAGGTCGGGCCTGGGCCCGGGTGCCCGACCTGGCGTGGCTGGCGCGGGGCGGTCAGACTCGGCGCATGGTGACCATGCCCGGCGGCCGGGATGACTGACCGCCCCGACAAGCTCCTCCTGCTCGACACCGCGTCGCTCTACTTCCGCGCCTTCTACGGCGTCCCGGCGACGATCCGTTCGCCGGACGGACATCCGGTGAACGCCGTGCGCGGGCTGCTGGAGATGATCACCCGGCTCGTCGTCGACCGCGCTCCGACGCATCTGGTGGCCTGCTGGGACGACGACTGGCGGCCGGCGTTCAGGGTCGAGGCCGTGCCGTCGTACAAGGCGCACCGGGTCGGGCCGGACGGTGTGGCCGAGGAGGTGCCGCCCGAGCTCGCGGCCCAGGTGCCGGTGATCGCGCAGGTGCTGGCCGCCGTGGGGATCGCCCGGCTGGGCGCCCCGGGCTTCGAGGCCGATGACGTGATCGGCACCCTCGCCACCAGGTCGGTCGCGGCCGGGCGCCCGGTCGACATCGTCACGGGTGACCGCGACCTGTTCCAGCTCGTCGACGACGAGGCGCACGTGCGGGTGCTCTACACGGTCAAGGGCATCCGCGACCTGCTCGTGGTCGACCAGGCGGTGCTCGCCGAGCGCTACGGCGTGGCGGACGGGGCCGGGTACGCCGATCTGGCGGTGCTGCGCGGCGACCCGAGCGACGGTCTGCCCGGAGTCCCGGGCGTCGGGCAGAAGACAGCGGCCGATCTGCTGGCGACCTACGGGTCGTTGGCGGGCGTGCTCGCGGGGCTCGACGACCCCGGGCTGCGTCCGGCGGTGCGCGCCAGGCTGGACGCGGCCCGCGACTACCTCGACGTCGCCCCCGCCGTCGTGCGGGTGGTGCGGGACGCACCCGTGGCGCAGTCGGACACGACGGTGCCGAGCGCACCGGTCGATCCGGTGGCGCTGGACGAGCTCGCGGTCAGGTGGGGGCTGGGCTCGGCCGTGGGACGCCTGACGGAGGTGCTGGTGGGCCGGGTCGCCGGAGGGCCGTCAGGCTCGGTCTGAGCGGCCGGGCCAGTGGGGAGTTGGCCGGCGGGGGCGGCCGGTGGGGTCAGCCGGTCGGGGCTGCGGTCAGCCCGGCCTCGCTGCGCACCGCTGCGACCACCTGCTCGACGTAGGCGAGCAGCCAGTCGGCGCGTCCGGTGCGCCACCGCTCGGCGACGGCCGACAGCGGGAAGACGGCGACCTGTGCGCTGAAGTGGGTCAGCGCCAGCTCGCCGAGCTGGTCGTCGCTCACGAGCACCCAGCCCAGTCCCGGGACCCGCCGGATGAGCAGGTCGCCCAACGCGAGCCCGAACAACGCGATCAGGGCATCCGGTGCGGGTGCCGTCGGCTGGTCCAGCCATGCCTGGTGCACCCGGCTGTAGACGTCGGCGAGGGTCTCGGCGTTGGCCGACCCGTCGCACAGGTCGGCGACCAGCTCACGCTGGGTGGCCATCCACCGGGCCTCCGGCCTGCCGACGGGTTCGACGGCGCAGCCGGACAGTCCCGGGAGGCAGAACGAGGGGAGCCGGCCGGGCCGTCGTCGCACGGGCTCGTGGCCCTGCGGGTGCCGCTGCCGTGGGACCTCGGCGGTCGTCGTCTCGGCCGACGTCATGCTCCCGGTGCGTCTGGTCCCCGCCATGGTCGCTCATCGGCCCGGGATGGACGTGCCTTGACGGGCGGGGCGGTGCTGTCGCCCGGACGGACGTGCGTCCGGGCGACAGCACCGGTCGATCAGCGGGTGACCGAGATGAACCCGCCGGTCACGCTCGGCTCGTAGCTGGCGTCACCGGAGTAGACGGCCAGCACCACGGCGCCGAACCGCAACGACGGCCCCGTAACGGTGCCTGTCCCCGCGACCAGCTGGAACGAGTGCAGCGGCTGGAAGTTCACCAGCACGACCACCGAACCGGTCGGGGTGGGTGCCCCGCTCGGCCCGCTCACCGTGGCGGTGAATGTCGGTGCGCTGCCGCGCGGCAGGCGCCATGACGGGGTGGTCAGGTCGAACGTCGGGCGGGCCTTGGTCACCGTGACGGTGGCCTTGGACGATGTCGACGCCGCCAGATCGGCGGTCCCGACCAGCCGTGCCGTGAAGGCGTGCCTCCCGGCCGTGAGCGTGGTCGGCAGCGCGATGCTCGCCGACCCGGTGAGCCCGGTGCCGGTGAGCGTCCCCGTCGCGACGACGGTGCTGCCCTCGACCACCTCGACCGTGGCTCCGGCGACCGGAGCCGTCTCGGACCGGACGGTGACCTTGGCTGTCACCGGCGTGCCGACGGTCGCCCTGGACGGGCTGAGCGACAGGCTCGTGCTCGTCCTGGAGGCGCTGACCTTGACGGTGACCGCAGCCGATGTCGATCCGGCGTACAGGCCGCTGGCCGGGGTGAACACCGCCGTCAGGCTGTGCGTCCCGCCGGGCAGCGTCGTGGTCGCCTTCGCGGTGCCGTTGGTCACGGTGGCGGTCGCCACCTGGGTGGTCCCGTCGAAGAACGCCACCGTCCCGGCAGCGGCCTTCGGCTTGACGGTCGCGGTGAGGGTCTGCTGCTGCCCCGCCTTGGTGCCGCCGGTGACCTTGAGGGTCGTGGTGGTGGCGGTCGGTGCGGGCACCGCGACGTCGATCACCTGGACCCGGCTCTCCGGGGTGGCGTTCTGCGGGTACAGCAGCAGGCCCTTGACGCCGGCGGCGCCGGTGCCCTTGTGCGCCGTGATCGTCGTCGTGCCGTCGACCAGGCTGGTCTGGCGGCCGACGTTGGTGCTGAACCACAGCGGCGGGTCGTACGGGTTGACGGTGAACGGCGCGACCTTGTCGACCACGCCGGAGGCACCCGCGGGTGCGTAGATGGAGGACGTCCACACCGACAGCGTCGGCGTCGAGCCCGCCGGGATGATGTCCAACGGGATCGGCAGCACGACCACGGAGTTGTCGAACACCCCGTTGTCGACGGTCCCGGCGAACTCGTTGACGAAGTTCGCGCCGACGGTCGAGCCGTCGCTCAGCGACACCGTCCAGGCGATCGTCAGATCGGCGTCCGCGACCTTCTTGACGTACGTCTGGTAGTCGTTGACGCCGTCGCCGTTCACGTCGATGTCGACGTTCGGTGTGACGGCCGCGCCGAGACTGGCCCACTCGCCGTCCACCGCGATGCCGACGTTCAGCGTGCCGGTCGACGGGTCGTCACCGGCCGCCGCCGCCACCGGTGCGGTGCTGCCCCAGCCGACGTACCGCAGATCGGCGGAGTCGACGGCCGACGGCGAGGTCACGGCCGGGTCGACGGCGTCGAGCTTCGGGCTGGTCGCGGCCAGCACGAGCGGGGTGGCGAACGAGAACAGGTTGTTCGCCGTGTCGAGGCTGCGACCGCTCACCGTCAGATCGGCCGTCGGTGCGACGGGGTCGGCGAAGGTGAGTGCGGACGAGGTCAGCTCGCTGGTCGCCCGCGGGACGGCCTGGACCGGCACCCGCAGCTCGCTGTCACCGGAGGTGAGCACGAGGCGTCCGGTGAGCCGGGTGACGTACTCCCGGTCGAGACCGGACTGGGTGACCGCCTGGGTCGGGTCGATCTGTCGGGCGAGGGTCGCCGGATCGGCCGTGAGCGTGAGGGTCACCTCGGCGCTGCCACCGGCCGGCACCGTGATCTGGGCCGGGCTCGCGGTGATCGTGGCGCCCCCGGCCGTGGTCGACGTCGTGAACGACGTCGCGTACGTCGTCGCGGAGGTCCCGGTGTTGGCGACCGTCACCTTCTTGGCGACGGTGACGGGTGAGGCACCGACCGGCACGACCCCGAAGGAGACCGAGGTCTGCTCGGGGGCGTCGGCGTTGTACGCCAGCACCGTGTCCCGGACCGCGGCGAGCGCGTCCACCCGGCCGGAGCCGACGCGGGCGGGCCCGTAGACCTCACCCGTGCGGTTGGCCCCGGTGTACAGGTCGTGGGTCGCGGTGTTCACGATCGCGGCCTTGACCTGGGCGGGTGACCAGTCGGGGTGCGCCTGGCGGACGAGGGCGGCGATGCCGGCCACGTGCGGGGAGGCCATCGACGTCCCGGTGAGGGACTGCGCGCCGTTCCCGGTGGACGAGGCGACCGACACGATGTTCGTGCCGGGAGCCGCGACATCGGGCTTGGCCCAGCCCAGCGATCCGTGCGCCCCGCGTGAGGAGCTCGGGCTCACCACGTCGGGCGTGCTGGAGTCCAGCACGGCGCCCTCGAGCGACGGGCCGATGTGGACCGTGAGGGTGCCGGCGGCGGCCTCGGGCTCCAAGGCCGTCGTGCTGGTGGCGGTGAGCTGGGCGACCGGGATCAGCGTGCTTCCGGTGATGCCGGCGCCGAACACCGTGGTGTTGTTGCTGAAGATGGCGCCGACGGCACCGGCCGCGGCGGCCGCGTCGGAGCGGGCCTTGGAACCGCACAGCCGGGTCGAGTCGTCGGAGTCCCACCACAGCCAGACGACCTTGCCGGCGGCGGCGGCCTTCTGCTCATCGGTGAAGCCCGAGCACCCGTCGAACCGAGGGTCGAGGTAGGCGACCGGGGCGGTCACATCGGGCTGGGGGGCGGTGTAGGCGACCGAGTTCTGCGCGGACCAGGTCGTGATGAGCGCCGGGTCTGCGGCGGCCGTGACCTCGACCCCCGCGTACGGCTGCGGGCTGCCGACGGAGTTGGCCACGGCGATGGTGCTGGCGGCGTTGCCGGGCGAACCGGCCACGTCCTCCAGGTCGCCGCCGTTGCCCGCGGACGTGACGACGCTGACACCGAGCTCGCTCAGACGGTTGATCGCGAGGTTCTCGGGGTCGTCCGCCGGCGAGTAGTCGGAGCCGAGGGACAGGTTGATGACGTCGAGGTGGTCGCTCAGGTCGCCGTCGCCGTTCGGGTCCGCCGCCCAGTCCAGGGCAGGCAGGACGAGGTTGGTGGTGCCGCCCTCGTCGCCGAAGACCTTGAGGCCGTAGAGCGTGGCTCCCGGCGCCGAGCCGGGGCCGACCTTCCAGCCCTCGAGGTCCGAGAGCGTGGAGTAGTCGCCGCGGAACGTGCTGCCGCTGGCGTCGACGCCGAACCCGGCCGCGGTGCCCGCGACGTGGGAGCCGTGCCCGGAGTTGGGGCTCGTGTACGGCGAGTCGATCGGGTTCGGGTCGGGCGCCGGGACGGAGGTCGGGTCGTCGGCGTTGTACGTGGTGCCCGCGAAGTCGTAGCCGCCGGCGAACTTGGTCGGGTCGGTCAGGCTCACGTCGATCGGGGCGGTGCCGTCGGTGCCGTAGGCCTGCGCGTAGGCGGCCTCCGTGCCGGGCCCGCCGAAGTCGGCGTGCGTGTAGTCCAGGCCGGTGTCGATCACGCCGACCCGGACCCCGGTGCCCAGCACCCCGGTGTCGACCCAGGTCGCGAGCGCGTTCGTGAACGCGACGGTGGAGCTGTTGTCGATCGACTTGGGGGTCACGCGGTAGATGCCGGCGACCTTCGGGCTCGAGGCCAGCGCCCGGATCTGCTCGGCGTCCCCGGTCACCAGGGTGCCCGCCACGACGTTGACCGTGGTCGCCACGCGCTTGGGCGTCGCCGTCTTCGCGTTGGCGTCGGTGAGCTCGGTCGGCACGACGGCCGCCGCGGCCGCCTCGGTGGCGTCCTGAGCCCGTTCCACCTGGGCGGACGAGCCGCCATCCGCCGCGACGTCGGCCCCGGAGGCCGTGGTCAACGTCACGAAGGCGGTCACGGTGCCGGTCGCCGACTCCAGCTCGGGCGCCACCTTGGTGCCGCCGAAGGAGGTCGGGGAGGCCGCCAGGGTGTCGACCCCGGGGGGTGACTCGGCGGCCCAGGCGGGGCCGGTGCCCACCAGAGCGGTGCAGGCAGCGACCAGCGCGGCTGTCACGGAGGCAAAGAGACGACGGTTCATCAGCACATCCCGTAGGTGGAGGGACCGTCCCGGGCGTCAAGCCCAGGTCGCACCGGGGTCATAGGTGTTCCGACGCACGTTAGCGGGGAACCAGCGATTCGTCCCGCTTTCGCTCGGATCATCTTGGCTGTGGGGCAGGTGTGACGGACCGTCCGCTGGCCCGGGCTCAGCGGGCCCGGCCGTCGTGCCGATGCATCGAGGTGTCCTTCGGTCGGTGGACGAGCGGGCCGGTACCGCCCCGGCGACTCGCGCACGCCGCCGTCCTGGTCACCCTGGCCGCGACCACGGTCGCCAGTGGGCTCGCACTGTCGGGCGGGCCGCTCGCGGCCGTCGGCCCGACCCCGGCACAGGTGGCCGCCGCCGACCACGCCGAGGCGTTGGCGCGGTCGGCCGCGGCCGAGCAGATGCGCGTGGACCGGGCCCGGGTGGCCGTCGACCAGGCCGCCCGGCTCGCGCTCGACCGGGCGGACGCCACGCGCGAGCAGGCGAGTGCGGCCGCGGTGGGCGCCGACCGGCTCGCCGCGCTCGATGCGGCGACGGGTGCGCTGCGCAGCCTGCTCGACGAGCTGCAGCCCGAGGCGGCCGCGGGGGTGCGCGGTGGTGCGTCGGCGACCGCGGAGGCCGAGGTCCCGGCCGGGGCCTCGGACACGCCCGCGGCGATGGCCCCCGCCACGCCCGCGGGCCCGCCTTCCGTCGCGCCGGCCCCCACCCCGGCCGCGGACTCGGCGGGGTCGTCCGCCACGGCTGCAGCGACCGATGCTCGACCGGCGCCCCCGGAGATCGCCGCCGCCGACTCGTCGTTCGCGGTCACCACACCGCTCACGGCACCGGACCCGGTCGCCGATCAGGCGGGCATCCTCGACGTGGCGGCGACCGCGGTGGATCAGGTCAGAGCGGCCCTGCCGGCCACGCTCGACGTGGACGACGCGACCGCGGCGGTGCTGGCGGCCGTCGACCAGCTCGCGCAGACCGTCGCCGACGTGAGCGGTGACGTCGCGGTCAGCCGGGCGACGGCGGCTCTCGCCCAGACCGAGGAGGAGGCGGCACGCGCGCGGGCCGAGGCCGTCGCGGCCGGTGCGCGCGGCCGGGCCGCCCGGCTCGCCAAGGATGCGCACTCGCTCGACGCCTACCCGAACGGTCAGGTCCCGGTCGCGGCGCTGTGCTCACCGGCCTTCGACCTGCGGGTCCACCTGCGCTGCGACGCCGCCGAGCTCCTCGACTCCCTGGACCGGGCCTACCGGGCGCAGTTCGGCACCGATCTGCAGGTCACCGACTCGTACCGCAGCCTGGACGCCCAGGTGACCTGCCAGCAGGAGAAGGGCTCGATGTGCGCCGACCCCG
>JAHIJU010000464.1 GCA_018898235.1 Actinomycetota bacterium
GACGATCAGGTCCAGGTCCTGCCGGCCTTCCACCCGCGGCATTCCGGCATCACCCATCGCGACGATGGTCGCGTCGAAGTCAGCCTCCAGCAGAACGGCTGCCGTCTCCTCACCGAGCGCGCCGAGCTCACCGTCCGTGGCTCCTTGGAGCAGGACCTGCAGACGGCTCTCGCCCGGGAGCAGGGGCAGGTCGTACCGGTTTCGGAACCGGCGGGCGTGCAGTCGCACACCGCCGGCACGAGCGTCGACGACCGCGAGCTCCACGTAGGCCGGTACGTCGGTGTCGTCTGCGTACACCGGCCGAACCGACAACAACGCCTCCGGAGACCCGACCGCGCGAGTCTCGAGTGATCGGTAGGCGCGCCCCTCGGCCGACCATCCGCGGTTGAGCGCACGGTCCTGGACGAAGAGGTTCGGACCGAAGGACCCGCCGCCGGCGAAGGGCATGAAATGCCCCCGGTCGACTCGCCTTCCCCCGAACCACTCGGGGAGCGGGTATCCACGCTGGTAGCCAACGTCCCGGACACCCGACGGCGGCGAGGGCCGGCCGACGACCAGTACCGTCCGCTCAGCCGCAACAGAACCAGCGTCGTCGAACAGATAGGTGGCGGACCCAGACTCGAACTCAAGCAAGCTGCTCGAGGGGTTCTTGGCGCGATATCGGGCGCAGGCCCAGTCGAGGAGCGCGTCCCGCGCCTCGGTCAGCCCACGCCGACCCGCGCCGCCAAGCACAGGCCGATAGTCGTCGGTGACGTCGACCCCGCCGCCAAGCTGCCCGTCGATCACGGCTCAAGTCTGGCCTGATCGTGGCGCCCTGCGCCCTTCCTGCGGTGCGTCCCGAAGCACTCGCTTCGGCACGCGCGCAGCCGTTCCCGGGCTGCCCGAATGCGAGGACGCACGCGGCTCGCCTCGACTCTCTCCCGACCCGCGGCCGACTCCGACGTGTGGAGGGCCGCGAGGGCTCGCCTCCGGGGGCGGCGGTGCACGAGGAGTCTGGCGCACGTCATCGGACCGTCATCGGTCACCTGGCCGCGACGACGGGTTGCACGGCGGGCAGCAAGATCGTTCCGTCTCCGGCTCGCCGTGCGCCTCGACTCGTTCGATCGAGGCGTGCAGACGTCGGGCCTCGGGCGGGTCACTGCGAAGGACCTCTGTGTTGTCCTCCGGGTCTGAACGGTCGCCCAGGATTGCCTCGCGCGCAAAACGCAGACACGCGGCTCGCCGAAGTCGAAAGGCCGCTGGCCGTCCGTGCGTCCTGGCTCATTCCTGCGCCCTCACGGGTCGTCCGACGCCCCCGCGACCAGCCCTGCCAGGTGCCGGGCGTCGACCAGCATGACGACACCGAGCACGGCGACTGCGAGCGCCGTCGCCGCGACGACGTCGGTGAGGAAGTGGTAGCCGAGGTAGAGCCGGGACGACGCGACAGCCGCCGTCCCGAGCACGGTCGCCACCGCCCAGCCGACGACGCGTGCCCTGGTCGGCCGGCGCCGGACCACGAGGTAGCCGGTGACCAGCAGCAGCGTCGCGGTGCCGAGGGTGTGGCCGGACGGGAACGAGGCGGTGGTCTCCAGGCCCGGCACGTCCATCGTGACCACCGGCGGGCGGGGGCGGTCGACCAGCCCCTTGAGCGCGAGCCCGAGGACCGTCGACCCGACCATGGCGGCGGCGAGCAGCGTGGGGCGCCACCACTCGCGGCGTCGCAGCCCCCACGCCAGCGCACCGGCAAGCACGAGGAAGGGCAGCACCGTCGGGCCGGTGACCAGCGAGATCGCACGCATGGTCACGGTGAGCACGGGTCCCCGCGCCGCGACCAGCCAGTGCAGCACGGGGTCGTCGAGGTGGGCGAGGTCCTCGTTCTCGCGCACCCCGTCGAGCACGGCGAGGAACCCGGTGACGCCGATCAGGACGGCCAGCAGTCCCGGCAGCAGGCCTCGGGCCCACCACGCCACCGGCTGGTCATCGGTCATGGGCGCCGAGGCTAGCCAGCGATCCCGTGCGGGGCGAACGCGGGCACCGCCGGGTTGTCAGCCCCGGCGACGACGGCGCAGGGCCCGCACGAGGAGCACGGCCGGCAGCACCACCCAGGCCACGGTGTTCGCCGTCGTGGCCCAGCCACTCGGTTCGAAGGGACCGGGCAGCACCGCCGTGGGGGTGATCGCCAGCACGGGCAGGCCCGCGGCGATCTCGTCGATCCGTTCGGGCGAGGCGGTGCGAACGTTGCCGATCAGCAGCCCGGGCACGCCCATCGACGTGCACAACGCGACGACCGCGGCGCGCCGCGCGGCCTCGTCCACCACCTGGGTGGCAGTACCGCGCAGCACGGTGCCCGGCAGCACCACCTCGACCTCGTGCCCGGCGAGGGCGTTGCGGAACCAGCCCGACGTCGGGCCGTAGCCCGCCATGACCACGATCCGCCCGTCGAGCACCGCGTAGCCGAGCGGGGTCTCGCGCAGCAGTCCAGAGGTGCGCCCCCGGGTGCGCAGCAGCAGCAGTGAACCGCCCAGGCCGGTCGACACGACGGGGCCGAGACCGGCCCGCAGCGCGGGCACCGCGCACCAACGGTTGAAGCCCCGGAAGGCCCGCTTGAGCGGACCGACGAGGTTCGAGCTGATCGGACCGTACGGCAGTGTCGTGTCGTCCATCGGATGATCGTGGTCCGCGGCAGTGCGCACCGTCCCGGGCCGTACGTCCCCGTGGAGGGGGTCGGTCAGGCCCGCGCGCAGTCGGCGCAGGTGCCGAACAGCTCGAGCGTGTGCTCGATGTCGACGAAACCGTGTTCGGAGCCGATCGCCCGGACCATGGTCTCCAGGTTGGGCCCCTGGACCTCGACGGTCCGCCCGCACGTCCGGCACACGAGGTGGTGGTGATGGCGGTCGGGGCGTTCGCAGCGCCGGAACAGCGACTCCCCCGACTCGGTGCGCAGCGTGTCGAGCTCACCGGCCGCCGCCATGGCGCCGAGCGTCCGGTAGACGGTGGCCAGCCCGATCTCCTGACCCTGGTCGCGCAGCAGCAGGTGCACCTGCTGCGCGCTGCGGAAGTCGTCGAGGTCGTCCAGCAGCGCGGTGATCGCCGTGCGTTGGCGGGTGGTGCGATGCCCGATCACTGGTCCTCCGGGGGTGGGGTGCGAGCACGGCGGCTCCCGTTCTCAACACGCCCAGACTAGTTGAGAACCAGCACCGCGGTTTGGTCCTACCGCTAATGAGAACTACTCTCTGTATCGATCTCATCCCATCGGCGGCATCCCGCCGAGCCCCGCTCGAACCGGAGAGCCCATGTCCTCCCTGCTCCGCCGCCTGCCGCTGGTCGCCGTCCCGCTCGTGGTCCTGATCACCGCCGGGTGCTCCACGTCGTCCTCGACCGCGGGCTCCTCCGCCTCGGCCTCGAGCGGCACGGTCGTCGTCGTCGCCTCCACCAACGTGTGGGGAGACGTCGCCCAGCAGGTCGGCGGCAACCTCGTCGACGTCACCTCGCTCATGACCGACCCGAGCGCCGACCCGCACTCCTTCGAGGCCAACGCCCAGACCCAGCTCGCGGTGTCCAAGGCGTCCCTCGTCGTGGAGAACGGCGGCGGCTACGACGACTACATGGACACCATGCTGTCGTCGCTGCCCAGCAAGCCCGTCGTGGTCAACGCCGTCGACATCTCCGGCAAGACGGCCGCCGCGGGCGGCGAGCTCAACGAGCACGTCTGGTACGACTTCGCCACCGTCACCAAGGTCGCCGACACCATCGCCGACGAGCTGTCCACGGTCGACCCGGGCCACGCCGACACCTACGCCGCGAACGCCAAGGCGTTCGACGCCCAGGTCGCCACGCTCACCCAGTCGACCGCCGAGCTCAAGACCACCGTGGCAGGCAAGGGCGTCGCGATCACCGAGCCGGTGCCGGGCTACCTGCTGGGCAACCTCGGCCTGGTGAACAAGACCCCGGCCGAGTTCTCCGAGGCGATCGAGAACGAGACCGACGTCCCGGCGACCGTCCTGGCCGACACCCTCGCCCTCTTCAGCTCCCACCAGGTGGCCGCCCTGGTGTACAACGAGCAGACCACCGGTCCGCAGACGGAGCAGGTGCTCGCCGCTGCCAAGGCGGCCGGCGTGGCGGTGGTGCCCGTCACCGAGACCCTCCCCGCCGGCAAGGACTACATCACGTGGATGACCGCGAACCTCGACGCGCTGCGCGCCGCGCTGACCGCGTGAGCGTCTTCGAACTCGACCACGCAACGCTCGCGTTCGGGGACCGCGTCCTGTGGTCCGGGATCGACCTGCAGGTGCAGGCCGGTGAGTTCATCACCGTGCTGGGGCCCAACGGGTCCGGCAAGACGACGCTGCTGCGGGTGGCGCTCGGACTCCTGCCGCTGACCTCGGGGTCGGTGCGCGTGCTCGGGCACCCGCCGCGTCGCGGCAGCCGGGCCCTGGGCTACATCCCGCAGCAGCGCATCGTCGACCCGGCGACGCCCGTCCGGGCCCGGGACCTCGTCCGGCTCGGGATCGACGGCGACCGGTGGGGACCCGGACGGCACTCGCGGCAGGCCCGGATCGACGAGCTGCTCGAGGCGGTCGGCGCCAGCGCCTACGGGGACGTCCCGATCGGGATGCTGTCCGGTGGTGAGCAGCAGCGGGTCCGGGTGGCCCAGGCGCTCGCCTCCGACCCGGCGATCCTGCTGTGCGACGAACCGCTGCTGTCCCTGGACCTGCGCCGCCAGCACGAGGTCACCGCGCTCATCGACGCCACCCGGCGGGCCACCGGCACCGCGGTGATCTTCGTGACGCACGAGATCAACCCCGTGCTGCCCTACACCGACCGGGTGGTCTACCTGGGACCGGGCGGGCACGCGATCGGCGCACCCGACGATGTGCTCACCTCCGCCAGACTGACCGCGCTGTACGACAGCCCGATCGAGGTGGTCCGGGCGCAGGGCCGGGTGCTCATCGTCGGGGACGACCAGCACGTGCACCACACCCACGACGTGCACCACCCGCACCACGCGCACCAGGAGAATCCGTGACCGCCGCCCTGACCGCCGTGCTGGCGTCCGCCACCACCGACCCGTGGTGGAACCGGCTGTTCGACTTCTCCAACTACGGCGAGCTGCTCGTGCTCGTCCACGGCTCGCTCATCGCCGGTGCGCTGCTCGGCCTGGTCGGCGGGCTGGTCGGGGTGTTCGTCATGCAGCGCGACCTCGCGTTCGCCGTGCACGGGGTCAGCGAGCTGTCCTTCGCAGGTGCCGCGGCCGCGCTGCTCATCGGGGCCGATGTCGTGGTCGGGTCCGTCGCAGGTTCGCTGCTCGCGGCCGTGCTGATCGGCCTGCTGGGCGCCCGCGCACGGGACCGCAACTCGATCATCGGCGTGCTCATGCCGTTCGGCCTGGGCCTGGGGGTGCTGTTCCTCGCCCTCTACCCGGGGCGGGCCGCCAACAAGTTCGGGCTGCTCACCGGTCAGATCGTCTCGGTCGACACCGCGCGGGTGCAGACCATGGCCGTCATCACGGTCGTGGTGGTCGGCGGGCTGCTGCTGCTGTGGCGCCCGCTCACCTTCGCCGGGGTGGATCCCGAGGTCGCGACCGCGCGCGGTGTGCCGGTGCGGGGGCTGTCGATCGCGTTCATGGTGCTGCTCGGGCTCGCCGTGGCGATGGCCGTGCAGATCGTGGGGGCGCTGCTGGTGCTCTCGCTGCTCATCACCCCGGCCGCCGCCGCCACGCGGGTGACGGCCTCGCCGATCTGGGTGCCGGTGCTCGCCGTGGTGTTCGCCGAGGTGTCGGCCGTCGGCGGGATCCTGCTGGCGCTCGGCGCCAGCGTGCCGATCAGCCCGTACATCACCACGATCTCCTTCGTCATCTACGTCGTGGCCCGGCAGGTCGGCAACGCCCGCAACCGGCGCGGCTGGGTGCGTCGGCCGACGACGCTCCCCGTAGCCGAGGGTGGCATCCTCGGTTGATGTGAGCCCCACGCCTGCCGGACCCCGCCGCGCGCGGCGCACCACCGCCCGTCGCTCCCGCACGGCGTCCGTGCTGGTCGGCACCCTCCTGCTGATCACGCTGGCCGCGCTCGCGGTGATGGTGCGGACGTGGCCGGGGTCGGTCCACCAGGTGGCGCAGAACGCGGGTCTGGTCGATACCGGCGTGCAGTACCTGTCCGCCACCGTGACCGGGACGAAGACCACCACCTGCGACGCGACCGTCGAGGACACCCGCGCCGACGGCAGCCAGCCGAGCACCGTGAGCTGCCTGCAGGTGTCCGCCCGGGTGACCTCGGGGTCGCGGGCCGGTGCCGACATCTCGGTCTACGCGACGGCGTCGGTGACCGCCGCCGACGTCCCCGTCGGCACCCGGATCGTCGTCGAGCTGTACCCGGCGTCCGACGGGCAGGCCGAGACCTGGGCCTGGTCGGACTTCCGGCGCACCGTGCCGCTGGGGACGCTCGCGCTCGCGTTCGTGCTGGTGGCCGGGCTGGTCGGCGGCTGGCGCGGGTTGCGAGCCGTGCTGGGGCTCGCGATCGCCTTCGTCGTGCTGTGGGTCTACCTGCTGCCGGCGCTCATCACGGGGCAACCTGCGATCGCGGTCTCGCTGGCGGCGAGCGTCGCGATCATGGTGGTGGTCGCCTACCTCACCCACGGACCCAGTCTGCGGACCACGACGGCCCTGATCGGCACGGTGGCCGGGCTGCTGCTGATCGCGGGGATCGGGGCCTTGGCCACCCATGCGGCGCACATCAACCCGGTGGCCGGTGAGGAGGACTACCGGTTGGCGGGCATGCTCGGCGACGACGGGGTCGCCCGGCTGCGCGGGGTGTTCCTGGCCTCGATCGTGCTGGCCGGTCTCGGGGTGCTCAACGACGTGACGATCACCCAGGCCTCGGCGGTGGGTGAGCTCGCGCAGGCCGCGCCGCGCGCCAGGTTCACGACACTGTTCACCGGCGGGATGCGGATCGGCCGCGACCACCTGGCCTCGACCGTCTACACGATCGCCTTCGCCTACGCCGGTGCGGGACTGCCGGTGCTGCTCATGCTGCAGCTCTACGAGCTCCCGCTGGCTCAGACGCTGGGCCAGGGGGTGTTCGCCCAGGAGATCGTGCGGACCGCCGCGGGCGCGATCGGCCTGCTGCTGGCGATCCCGGCGACCACGGCGATCGCGGCGGCCGTGGAGGTGCGGTCCCGCCACCGGCCTGCTCCCGCCGACCCCGTACCTGACCCCGGGACGCCCTGAAGGCAGGACATCGGTCCTGGTCAGCCCGCCCCGACGGCGGCACGGTCCGAGAAACATGGGAGGAAAGGACCATCAGCCCATTCGTCCCATGAACACCCTCCATAGCGTCGTGTCATCAACCAACGCGAAGGAGAGTCCGGTGGCCGTCGCCGAACCCCGCACCACCCGCAAGGGCGCCCCCGCCCCCGCGCCTGCCGCTGCCGCAGCGCCCGGCGCCCCCGCACCAGCGGCCGGGCCTGATCCGAAGATCGCTGCCGCCATCGACGAGCTCGTGGCCAACGCCACCAAGGCGCTCGCCCAGTACGCCTCGTTCGACCAGGAGCAGATCGACCGCCTCGTGAAGAAGGCCGCCGTCGCCGCGCTCGACCAGCACGGCGTGCTGGCCAAGCTCGCCGTCGAGGAGACCGGCCGCGGCGTGTTCGAGGACAAGGCCGTCAAGAACATCTTCGCGTGCGAGCACGTCACGCACTCGATGGCC
>JAHIJU010000465.1 GCA_018898235.1 Actinomycetota bacterium
CACCTTCCCGGCGGCTGGATCGACGTACATCCCGGTGACCACGCTCGCGGTGACCTCGTCCAGCCACCTCTGCCCGTCGACCTTTCGGGCGAAGTGTCGGGCGTGCTCCTTGCCGGCGTCGTCGCGGTAGCGCGCACGCCAGACCCCATCAGGCCGCTTCTGGATGCTGGCCACGTCCAACTCCTCCGTACCGCCGACTGGAGCCCAGGTCGGGCTACGAGGTCGGCTCCTGGGCGATCGGGCCGGCGACCCACCCCGTCAAGCAACGCCTCCCACGGACTGCTGGGCGTAGGCGGCGCGAACCCATGCCTCGCAGTCCTCCCTGCGGTAGAACACCCGCCGGCCGAGCCGGAAGGACCGGGGTCCTTCGCCACGGGCCCGCCAGTAGCGCAGCGTCGCGACGGGAATCCGGTAGGCGGCAGAGACCTCCTCGATCGTGAGGCGCTCGTCTTCCATTGTCCACTCCCTCCAGTGCGTGCCCTCGTTGTCCACCGAAGGCACGCATCCGCCCACGGGTGCTCACGCGTGGCGAGACGCGGGCCGCGACTTCATCAGGCGTGCGCCGCGCAACGAGGTTCGCCTCCGACGGATCTAGGGTGGTGATCGCCATGGAGACCGCACCCGCAATCGACGGCGCTGCGCTCCGCGCCGCGCGGGTTGGTGCCGGGCTGACCCAGCACCAACTCGCCCACGAGGTCGGCGTCGTTGGTGGGGAGCGTGTGTCGATGTGGGAGCGGGGCGAGGCCCGGCCGCGGAGCCCGCAGCTGCTCCATGCGGTGGCGCGTGCGCTGGGCGTGCCGGTGACCGCCCTGCTCGTCGCGCCTGAGGGGAGCCCCAGCCTGCGATGGCTCCGATTCGTCGCCGGTGTCGCTCTCGACGAGCTCGCCGCGGCGGCACACCTCTCGGTCGCCTCCCTCAAGCGCTGGGAGGCCCAAGGGTGTCGACGGCTTCCGTCGCCTGCGACCCTCCGCGCGGTCGCCGCCGCGCTGGGCGTCGGAGTCGACGAGGTCGAGCGCGCTCTGCGTCCGCGACAGGGCGCGTCGTCCACAACCTGATCGTTCGGGGGTGACGGCGCGGGGCTGATATCCCTAGCATGGTCGCTTCGTGAACCGCAACTGCGACAACTGCATCGTCGCTGGTCCGGGCGTCGAACGCCCTGCAACCCCGTCCCCCGCCGCGCTCTCGTGTGTCGAGGATGGTCAATACGCACCATAGGCACTAGTGTATGAGGATCGACTTGAGTTCAGTGTGAGCACCCCGGCTTCTCCCGCCGCCTGAGGGCGACGAGAGCGTGAGGAGCGCAGATGACGAGACACGTTCGCCGGACGTTATGCGTCCTAGGCGCTGCGCTTGTGGCTGTGCTCGCCGCGGGATGCACCAACGAGCCCGACCCGCCCGCCACCAGTACGACGAGTGCACCGTCGACCCCTTCGGCGACCTCACCGACACCTACCCCCACGGCGTCGCCCGAGGACCAGGCGGCCCTGCGGGCGGAGGAGGTGGTCCGCGCCTACCTCCGCGCCCAGACGGACTGCCTGACCGACCCGCCGGCCACCGAGGTCACGTGCTACGACTCGGTCGCGATCGGCACCGAGCTTGTCAACCTCAAGAACGCGCTGACGAGCGCGCAGGCGATGGAGACCCGGGTCACCGGCGCGATCATCGTCGACTCGATCGAACTGCGGGGGGTCGACCTGACGAGCGATCCCGCGGCGTCCCCGCCGGTGGTGCCGACCGTCGTCTTCGGGGTCTGCGCCGACGTGAGTGGGTACAACGTCGTGGACAAGGCTGGCCGGTCGATCGTGCCGCCGGACCGCGCGGCGACGAGCCCGCTCGAGGTCTCCGTTTACGACTACGAGTACCCGGACCAGGCGCACTGGCGAGTCGGCTACGTCGTTCCCGCCGAGGACTTGGCGTGCGGTGGCTGACGCGCCGCCTGCTGGCGGTCGGCGCGGTCGCGGGGGTTCTCGTCGGGCTGGCGGCGCCAACGGCGTTCGCCGAGGGTGCGACCTGCGTGTCCTACAACCTGTTCGGCGTCTGCATCCTGTGGGCCGAGGCGCCCGCTGACCCTGGCGGCGGTGGCGGGTCAGGATCGGGATCGGGCGGCGGTGGCTCGGGAGGCATCCCCATCATGGAGATTGACGGGCAGTACTGCCTACCGGTCGGGCTCGCCGACCCGCAGCCACCGCAGTCCGAAGCCGTGTGGGAAGGCCACACGGATGGTGCTATCTACCTCTGCGAGGTCCCGCCGGGGCGAGGCGGGATGTTCGTCGTCGGCTACCTCATCCCGTACTGGTCGCTGACCCCGCCTCCGGCCCCACCGGACCCGGAGGTGCTCGCCCAGGATGCCGTTGCGGCCATGCAGCTCCAGGCCGTGCGGGTCGGGATCGTGCCCGAGGCGCGGGCCGGGTCGGTGGGCCTCGTGGGGATGCCGAACTGGATGTGGGTCTCGGCCCCGGACGCGCAGACCTTCGGTCCGATCACCCGGACGGCGTCGGCGGGCGGCTGGACCGTGTCTGCGACGGCGAAGGTCTCGTCTGTGTCCTGGGACATGGGTGACGGGAGGGTCGTGACCTGCGCGGGCCCGGGGACTCCCTACGACGCGTCGTACGGCACGTCGTCGTCGCCGGACTGCGGCCACACCTACACCCGGCAGGGCAGCTACACGGTCCGGGCTACATCGCACTGGGTCGTCACGTGGTCTGGCATCGGCCAGGCCGGGACGATCTCGCTCGACCTGACCCAGGCGACCGACCTGACGATCGGCGAAGCGCAGGTGCTCACTCCATGAGCCGCGGGGGAAGGAACCACACGATGACGACGAGCGCTGTCACCCCGTCGATCCGGACGGTCCGCGGTGCGGCCGACGAGCCCCACCCGACGAACGGCGCGCTGCCTGCGGCCACCGCGCCCACCCCGCCGAAGGCCCGTCGGCGCTGGGGGCTGTTCGCTGCCATGGTGCTGGTTGTCGCGCTCGGCGCACTGGGCAACGTGTGGCTGCTCGCCTCGACGACGACGGCGCAGGAGGTCGTCGCGGCGCGGACGACGATCGAGCGCGGCTCGGTCATCACGCGCGACGAGCTGATGACGGTTCGCGTCGAGCTCGACCCGTCCCTGCACACCGTCCCAGGCGCCGACCTGAACGGCCTGGTCGGACAGCGGGCCGCCCTGGACGTCGCGGCAGGTTCATTGGTCACGTCGGAGTCGGTCACCGGGACGACGGTCCCGCCGAACGGGTACTCGCTGGTCGGGATCGGTGTCGCACAGGCTCGGATGCCCGGCGTCCCACTCCTGGCGGGCGACGAAGTCCGGGTGGTGGCGACACCGCAGCTCGCCACTGGGGCCGGCGCCGACGCCAGGCCGGTATCGGTGGCAGCGGTCGTGGTGGGCACGCAGCCGGGTACGGACGCCACGGGTGCGGGTGCCCAGACGATCGTCACGGTGCAGGTGCCCAGCGGGGACGCGGCGTCGCTTGCCGCGCTGGCTACGACTGGGAGCGTCGCCGTGGTCCTGGACTCCCGGGAGCGGTGAGGCGATGAGCCTCGTCGTCCTCACCTCCGCGAGCGGGTCGCCCGGCGTGACGACGACCGCGCTCGGGCTCGCGCTGACCTGGCACCGGCCGTGCCTGCTCGTCGAGGCCGACCCGACCGGCGGCTCCGCCGTCGCTGCCGGGTACCTGCGCGGGTCGGTCCTGCCACCCGAGGCGATGATTGAGCTCGCCCTGGCGCAGCAGGACGGGCGGCAGCTCCTCGACACCCTCGCGCAGGTCACGCTCGAGCTTCCGGGCTCGGACAAGCGGCTCGTCCCGGGCACCC
>JAHIJU010000466.1 GCA_018898235.1 Actinomycetota bacterium
CGGACGTCCACCCCGCGCAGGTCGGCCACCGAACCGCCGTGCAACGCCTCGCGGACGGCCGTGACGTTGGCGAAGAACGCGGCGTCCTCACGGGTCGACTCCCCCCGCACCTGACCGTCGGGCAGCCCGATGTCCAGCACGGCGCAGATCCGGCCCGGCCGGGGCGACATGACGACCACGCGGTCCGAGAGGAACACGGCCTCGGGGATGGAGTGTGTGACGAACAGCACCGCCGCCCCCGACTCGGCGCAGATGCGGACCAGTTCGGTCTGCATGCGTTCACGGGTCATCTCGTCGAGCGCCCCGAAGGGCTCGTCCATGAGCAGCAGGCTGGGCTGCTCGGCCAACGAGCGGGCGATCGCCACCCGTTGCTGCATGCCGCCCGAGAGCTGGTGCGGGAAGCTCGTCGCGAAGTCGGTGAGCCCGACGAGCGCCAACAGCTCCTCCGCGCGGGCCCGGCGCTGGCGCTTGCCGACCCCGTGCAGCTCGAGCGGCAGCTCGATGTTGGCCCGCACCGAGCGCCACGGCAGCAGCCCGGCCTGCTGGAAGGCGATGCCGTACTGCTGGCCCTCGCGCGAGGCCCGGGCGGAGGTGCCGAACACGGTGAGCTCGCCGCTGCTCGGGCTGTCCAGGTCGGCCACCAGCCGCAGCAGCGTCGACTTGCCGCACCCGGACGGGCCGATGAGCGAGACGAACTCCCCGGCAGTGACCGTGAGGTCGATGTCCTCCAACGCGGTGACCGCACCCGACTTCGTGGTGAAGACCTTGCCGACGCCGACGGCCTGGACGGCCACCCCGGCCTGCGCGCTCATGCGACCTCCCCGACCCGGAACCGGCGCAGGCCGAGCCCGACGAGCCCGACCACGCCGGCCGCGACCAGGCCGAGCACCGCGGCGGCCGCGATGGCCGCCCAGGGCTTGGCCGGGTCACCGGTGGCGGACTGGGCGTAGCTGATGATGAGACGGCCGATCCCGCCCTGGGTGCCGGTAGACACCTCGGCGACGATCGCCCCGACGACGGCGGTCGCGGCCCCCAGCCGCAGCGCCGGCACGAGGTACGGCACGGCGGCCGGCATCCGCAGCCGCCACAGCGTCCGGGTGCCGGAGGCCGCGAGCGACCGGAACAGGTCGACCTGGGCGGCCGTCGGTGACTGCAGCCCCCGCAGGGCACCGACCGCCACCGGGAAGAACGCCAGGTAGCTGGCGATGAGCGCGACGGACATCCACCGGTCCCAGGCGAACGCGCCGAGGTGGATCTTGCCGCCCCAGCCGACGACGAGCGGAGCCAGGGCGATGAGCGGCACCGTCTGGGACAGCACGACCCACGGCGCGAGCGCGTCCTCGGCGATCCGCCACCGCTGCATGACGACGGCGAGCCCGAGCCCGGCCAGCACCCCGACCAGCCAGCCGGCGAGCGAGATCCGCAGGGTGAACCAGGAGGCCGAGACCAGCGCACCGGCGAGGGACACCGACCCGGTGGCCGAGGTCTCCGGCTGACCGAGCCGGGCCAGCACGGACCACACGTGCGGCATGGTCTGGTCGGAGGTGCGCGGCAGCAGGCTGACCCCGCCGACCACCACCCCCGCATCGGGCACCACGGCCTTGACCAGCTCCCAGAGCACGACGAAGGCGAGCAGCGCGAGCAGCCCCTCGCCGGTCCGGCGCACCCAGCCGGGAACCGCCCCCTCCCGCAGAAGGCTCACGAGGTCGCCACCACCTGGTCGGCCATCGCGGGGATGATCCGCTCGCCGTACTGGCGCAGCGTCTCCTCCTTGCCGTCGTGCTGCAGGTACACGGCGAACTGCGTGGCACCGAGCTCACGCAGCGCGGTGAGCTTCTCGACGTGCTCGTGCGGGGAGCCGAGCACGCAGAACCGCTCGACGATCGCATCGGGCACGAACGCGGTGTGGCTGTTGCCGGCCCGGCCGTGCTCGTTGTAGTCGTAGCCCTCACGGTCCCGGATGTAGTCGGTGAGGGCCTTCGGGATCGCCGAGTCGGTGCCGTAGCGCGCGACGATGTCGGCGACGTGGTTGCCGACCATGCCGCCGAACCAGCGGCACTGCTCGCGCATGTGCGCCCGTTCCGCCGGGGAACTGCCGTCCCCGACGTAGGCGGGTGCGGCGACGCAGAACTTCACCGCGTCGGGGTCGCGGCCGGCCGCCTCGGCGGAGTCACGCACCGCCTTGATCATCCAGGCGGCGATGTCCGGGTCGGCGAGCTGGAGGATGAACGCGTCCCCCACCTGGCCGGTGAGCGCGAGCGCCTGCGGGCCGTAGGCCGCCACCCACACCTCAAGCGACGACCCCGTGGACCACGGGAACCGGACGGTGGCGTCGTTCACCTGGACCGCACGACCGTTGCCCAGCTCGCGGATGACGTGCACGGCCTCGCGCAGCGTGGCCAGGTTGGACGGGCGCCCGTTGAGGGTGCGCACCGCCGAGTCGCCGCGGCCGATGCCGCAGACCGTCCGGTTGCCGTACATCTCGTTGAGCGTGGCGAACAGGCTGGCGAGCACGGTCCAGTCCCGGGTGGCCGGGTTGGTCACCATCGGGCCGACGATCACCTTGCGGGTGGCCGCCAGGATCGCCGAGTAGATGACGAACGGCTCCTCCCACAGCAGGTGGGAGTCGAATGTCCACACGTAGTCGAACCCGTGGTTCTCGGCCTGGCGGGCCAGGTCGACCACCCGGGAGGCGGGCGGGTTGGTCTGCAGGACGACACCGAACTCCATGCCGGCCCCTCAGACCAGGTACTGCGAGAGGTCGCGCTTGACGAACCGGCCGTGCCCGGCCCGTCCCAGGAACTGCCCACCGTCCACGACCACCGAGCCGCGGGAGAGGACGGTGTCGACGTGGCCGTCGATCTCGAAGCCCTCCCAGGCCGAGTAGTCCATGTTCATGTGGTGCGTCTTGCCCAGGCCGATGCTGGTGTGACCGTTCGGGTCGTAGACCACGACGTCGGCGTCGGCACCGGGGGCGAGCACACCCTTCGTGCCGTACATGCCGAACATCCGGGCCGGGGTGACCGCGATGAGCTCGACCCAGCGCTCCAGGCTGATCTGGCCGGTGACGACGCCCTGGTAGAGCAGGTCGACGCGGTGCTCGACGGAGCCGATGCCGTTGGGGATCTTGGAGAAGTCGCCCAGCCCCATCTGCTTCTGGTTCATGCAGAACGGGCAGTGGTCGGTGGACACCAGCTGCAGGTCGTTGGTGCGCAGCGCCTGCCACATGTGGTCCTGGTGACCCTCGGCCTTGGAGCGCAGCGGGGTGGAGCACACCCACTTGGCCCCCTCGAACCCGGGGGCTCCGAGCTGGTCCTCGAGCGTGAGGTAGAGGTACTGCGGACAGGTCTCGCCGAACACGTTCTGCCCGTTGTCGCGGGCGGCGGCGATCTGGGCGACCGCCTGCTTGGCCGACACGTGCACCACGTACAGCGGCGCCTTGGTGTAGTCGGCGAGCATGATCGCCCGGTGCGTGGCCTCCTCCTCGGCCTGCCACGGCCGGGAGATGCCGTGGTACAGCGGGTCGGTCTTGCCGTCGGCCACGAGCTGCTGGACGACGGTGTCGATCCAGGACCCGTTCTCCGCGTGCATCATGATGAGCGCGCCGTTGTCGGCGGCCTTCTGCATGGCGGTGAGGATCTGGCCGTCCTCGGACAGCAGCACGTTCTTGTAGGCCATGAACAGCTTGAAGCTGGTCACGCCCTCGGCGACGAGCTCGTCCATCGCCTGCAGGGACGCCGGCTGGACATCGGACAGGATCTGGTGGAAGCCGTAGTCGATCGCGCACTTCCCGGCCGCCTTGGCGTGCCAGGCCTCGTACTGCGTGAGCGGGTCCTCCCCCGCGTACTGCACCGCGAAGTCGACGATGGTCGTCGTGCCGCCCCAGGCCGCGGCCGTGGTGCCGGTCTCGAAGGTGTCGGAGGCGAAGGTGCCGCCGAACGGCATCTCCATGTGCGTGTGCGCGTCGATGCCGCCGGGGATGACGTACTTGCCGGTGGCGTCGATCACCTGGTCGACGCTGGCGCTCAGGTCCGTGCCGAGCAGCACCGAGCCCGGCGGGAGGATCGCCGCGATCTGCTCGCCGTCGATCAGCACATCGGCCAGCACACGGCCGGTGGAGTTGACGACGGTCCCGCCCGTGATGAGTGTCGTGGTCATCGCTGGGTCCCCTCGGCTCAGTGCTCGACGATCGGGCCGTACTCGTCCGGGCGGCGGTCGCGGAAGAACTGCCAGCGTTCGCGCACGGTGCGGATCTGCTCGAGGTCGACGTCGCGCACGTAGTAGCCGGCCTGCGTGGACGAGCCGACCTCACCGACGTAGTTGCCGTCCGGGCCGACGATGTACGACGA
>JAHIJU010000046.1 GCA_018898235.1 Actinomycetota bacterium
AGCCGTCGGGGCCGTCGGGTCATCGACATCGTCACGGCCGAGGGCTGATCAGCCCGACGTTCACAGTCGTTCGAGGAGGGGCGCACCGGCTCGGTGCGCCCCTCCTCGTCTTCCGGCCCCGTCACCAGACGGCGGCCGGTCCCCAGGAGGAGGCATCGTGGCGACATTCGTCGACCGGGTCGTGCTGCACGCGACCGGTGGTGACGGCGGCGACGGCTGCGCCTCCATCCGACGTGAGAAGTTCAAGCCGTTGGCCGGTCCCGACGGGGGCAACGGCGGGCACGGGGGCTCGGTCGTGCTGGAGGTCGACCCGCAGGTGACCACCCTGCTCGACCTGCACCACCTGCCGCACCGCAACGCCAAGTCCGGGACGCAGGGCATGGGGGACAACCGGCAGGGCGCCACTGCCGCGGACCTCGTCCTGTCGGTCCCCGACGGGACCGTCGTGAAGGACCCGGACGGGAACGTGCTGGCCGACCTTGTCGGGGTCGGGGCGCGGTACGTCGTGGCCGCGGGTGGCCACGGCGGTCTGGGCAACGCGGCGCTCGCCTCGGCCCGCCGCAAGGCCCCCGGGTTCGCACTGCTCGGGGAGCCCGGGGACATCGCCCAGGTGGTGCTCGAGCTCAAGACCATCGCCGACGTCGCACTCGTCGGCTACCCGAGCGCAGGCAAGTCGAGCCTGGTAGCGGCGATGTCGGCGGCACGTCCGAAGATCGCCGACTACCCCTTCACGACGCTGGTCCCGAACCTCGGCGTGGTCAAGGCCGGCTCCGCGCGGTACACGGTTGCGGACGTGCCCGGTCTGATCCCGGGCGCATCCCAGGGCAAGGGACTCGGGCTGGAGTTCCTGCGGCACATCGAACGGTGCGCCGTCATCGTGCACGTGATCGACTGCGCGACGCTCGAACCCGGACGCGACCCGGTGTCCGACCTCGACACGATCGAGGCCGAGCTGGCCGCCTACGCGGCCGATCTGGACATCGCCGGCGGGCGCACCCCGCTCGGTGAGCGGCCCCGGATGGTCGTGCTCAACAAGGTGGACGTGCCCGAGGCACGCGACCTGGCGGAGCTGGTGCGCGAGGAGCTGACCGGCCGCGGGATCGGTGTGTTCGAGGTGTCCGCGGTCTCGCACCACGGTCTTCGTCCGCTCGAGTTCGCGCTCGCCGAGCTGGTTGCGGCCGCGCGGGCAGCCGAACCCGCGCCTGAGGCGACCCGCGTCGTGCTCCGTCCCCAGGCGGTCGACGATGCGGGGTTCGCCGTGGCGCGCCGCGAAGGTGGCGGGGTGGTGTGGTTCGAGGTGCGCGGGACCCGTCCCGAGCGGTGGGTGCGCCAGACCAACTTCAGCAACGACGAGGCCGTCGGCTACCTGGCCGACCGGTTGGCCAGGCTGGGCGTCGAGGACGCTCTGCTGAGTGCCGGGGCTGTCGCGGGCGACGAGGTCCGCATCGGCCCGCCGGACAACTGCGTGGTGTTCGACTGGGAGCCGACGCTCTACACGGGCGCCGAGCTGCTGGCCAGCCCGCGAGGGACCGATGTGCGCCTGCAGAACGACTCCCGGCCGAACCGCGACGAGCGTCGGCGTGCGCACCACGACCGGATGGACGCCAAGGCCGAGGCCCGTGCCGAGCTGTCCCGTGAGCGCGAGCACGGCGTCTGGACGACCCCGGACGAGAGCTGACGTCGTCCCGTCGGTCCCTTGGCCGGGCCCGACGGGGTCGGCGGGGTGCTCGACGGAGGACAATGGCGCACGTGAGCGCCGCGCCCCTTGCCAACCGTGCCCTGCTGCCCGCGGCGGACCGGATCGTGGTCAAGGTCGGGTCGTCCTCGCTGACCGATGAGCAGGGTCGGCTCGACCCGCAGCGTCTGACCGATCTGGTGGATGTGCTGGCCGCGCGCCGCGCTGCGGGCGGCGCCGTCGTGCTCGTCTCGTCGGGCGCGATCGCCTCGGCCATCGGGCCGCTCGGGCTGCCGGGCCGTCCGCGCGACCTGGCAACCCAGCAGGCCGCGGCGTCCGTCGGCCAGGGGCTGCTGGTGGCGCACTATGCGCGGGCGTTCGCCCGGCACGGCCTGCGGGTGGGACAGGTGCTGCTCACGGCCGACGACACGGTGCGCCGCACCCACTACCGCAACGCCAGCCGGGCGCTGGAGAAGCTGCTCGCACTCGGCGTAGTCCCGGTCATCAACGAGAACGACGCCGTGGCGACCGAGGAGATCAAGTTCGGCGACAACGACCGCCTGGCGGCCCTGGTCTCGCACCTGGTGCACGCCGATGCGCTCGTGCTGCTCACCGACGTCGACGGGCTGCACACCGGCCCGCCCGGCGAACCCGGGTCGGTGCGCATCCCGACGGTCCTGGGCCCCGAGGACGTCGAGGGCGTCGATGTGTCGCGTCGGGGTTCGGCCGTGGGGACCGGCGGGATGGTGACCAAGCTCGACTCGGTGGCGATCGCGACCGGTACCGGTATCCCGGTGGTGCTCACCTGCACGGCGAACGCCGAAGCGGCGCTCGCGGGGCTCGACGTGGGCACGTGGTTCGCGGCGACCGGTCCGCGCACCTCGATCCGGCTGCTGTGGCTCGCGCACGCGGCCCGTACCCGCGGTCGGCTGCTGGTCGACGCCGGTGCGGTGCGTGCGCTGCGGGAGCGCGGGACGTCGCTGCTGCCGGCCGGGGTGACCGGGTACGACGGCGACTTCTCGGCCGGTGACCCCGTGGAGGTGGTCGGGCCGGACGGTGCGGTCGTGGCGCGCGGTCTGGTGGCCTACGACGCCGATGAGGTCCCGGCGCTGCTCGGCCGATCGACCAGGGAGCTGCTGGCCGAGCTGGGTCCGGGGTACGACCGGGAGCTCGTGCACCGCGACGACCTGGTGCTGGTGCGCCGTGGGCAGCGTCGTCGTCAAGGCGAGGTCAAGGGCTCCGCCCGTTGAACGGTGGGCGCCCGTTACCCTGGATACCATGAGTCTGCCTGTGGCGCCGGTGGTGACCGATGAGGTCGAGGCTGCGGTTCGCGAGGTCGCGGGTCGGGCCAAGGTCGCCTCGCGGGTGCTGGCCACGTCCACCCGTGCGCGCAAGGACGCGGCGCTGCTGGCGCTGGCCGACGCGCTGGTGGAGCAGCAGGACCAGATCCTGGCCGCCAACGCCGAGGACGTGGCGACCGGGCGGGCCGGGGGCATGGCCGCCGGGCTGCTGGACCGGCTCACGCTGACCGGTGAGCGGCTGCAGCAGATCGCCGAGGCGCTGCGGGCGCTCGCGGCGCTGCCGGACCCGGTCGGCGAGGTGGTCCGTGGCTCGACGCTGCCCAACGGGCTGCGGCTGCGTCAGGTCCGGGTGCCGATGGGCGTGGTCGCGATGATCTACGAGGCGCGACCGAACGTCACCGTCGATGCCGTCGGGCTCGCGCTCAAGTCCGGGAACGCGGTGGTGCTGCGCGGGGGATCGGCCGCGGCGCGCTCGAACGAGGTGATCGTGCAGGTGCTGCGCGCGGCGCTCGCCGAGCAGGGGTTGCCGGCAGACCTGGTCCAGTCGGTCGACGCCTGGGGTCGGGCGGGTGGTGTCGCGCTCATGCACGCCCGGGGCCTGGTGGACGTGCTGGTGCCCCGCGGGGGAGCCGACCTGATCTCGACGGTGGTGCGGGAGGCGAGCGTCCCGGTCATCGAGACCGGGGTCGGGAACTGCCACCTGTTCGTCGACGAGTCGGCCAACCTCGGCGACGCCCTGGCGATCCTGCTCAACGGCAAGACGCAGCGGCTGGGGGTCTGCAACGCCCTGGAGACGCTGCTGGTGCACAAGGCGGTGGCCGACGAGTTCATGCCGTCGGCAGCGGCCGCGCTGACGAAGGCCGGGGTGCGGGTGCACGGTGACCCGGCGACCCTCGCGCTCGTGCCCCCGGGCACCGATGCCGTCGTGGCCACGGACGTGGACTGGGCGACCGAGTACCTGTCGGCAGACATCGCGGTGCGCGTCGTCGAGGACCTCGACGCGGCCCTCGAGCACATCCGTACCTGGAGCAGCGGGCACACCGAGGCGATCTGCACGCGCGATTTGGCGGCGTCGGAGCGCTTCGTCGCGGAGGTCGACTCGGCGGCCGTCATGGTGAACGCCTCGACCAGGTTCACCGACGGTGGTCAGCTCGGCCTCGGCGCCGAGATCGGCATCTCGACCCAGAAGCTGCACGCCCGCGGCCCGATGGGCCTTGCCGAGCTCACGACCACCAAGTGGGTCGTGCACGGTGACGGGCACGTTCGCCCGTGAGTGCCGTGCCAGACTGGATGCCCGTCCCGCCATGGAAGGAGATGCTGTGCACAACGTTCTGCACGCAGTCGACGAGGTGAGCTCGCTGCCGTTCCCGCCGGTGGTGTTCGGGGCCGGCGCGTTCGTCGGGCTCGTGGCGCTGCTGTTGGTCACCTACGCGTTCCGGAACATCGGGTCGAAGCACTGACGCGTCCTTGAGCTCGAGCCCCGCCCAGCAGACCCGCCCCCGCATCGGGGTGATGGGCGGCACGTTCGACCCCATCCACCACGGTCACCTGGTGGCGGCGAGCGAGGTGGCGGCGCGGTTCGACCTCGACGAGGTCGTGTTCGTTCCGACCGGGGCGCCGTCGTTCAAGCAGCACCTGGGAGTCACGCAGGCCGAGCACCGGTACCTCATGACGGTGATCGCGACGGCGTCGAACCCGCGCTTCACGGTGAGCCGGGTCGACATCGACCGGCAGGGTCTGACGTACACCGTGGACACCCTGACGGATCTGCACGCCCAGCACCCTGACGCCGAGCTGCTGTTCATCTCCGGGGCGGACGCCGTCGAGCAGATCCTGGAGTGGAAGGAGGTGGACCGGTTGTTCGAGCTGGCGAGGTTCGTCGCGGTGACGCGGCCGGGCCACCGCATCTCGGTCGCCGGGTTGCCTG
>JAHIJU010000467.1 GCA_018898235.1 Actinomycetota bacterium
AGGGGCACGGTGATGAGGCGCAGCCGCTGCCAGGTCCCGGCACCGTCGAGCTGGGCCGCCTCGAACACCGAGGTCGGCAACGCCTGCAGCCCGGTGAGGTAGAGCACGACGTTGAAGCCGAGGCTCTTCCACACGGTGAGCCCGGTGAGCAGCACCAGCGCCCACCAGCGGTTGCCCAGCCAGTCCGGTCCGGTGACCCCGAACCGCTCGAGCAGCCCGTTGACGTACCCGGACGGGTCGAACAGGTAGCGCCACACGATGGCGGCGGCCACCGAGGACGTCACGGTCGGCAGGAAGTACAGCCCGCGGTAGAAGCCGCGGCCCCGGATCGGGGCGTCCAACAGCAGCGCGACGGCCAGCCCGGACACCACCCCGAGCACGCTGACCCCGGCGGCGTACAGCAGCGTCACCCCGAGGGAGTTCCACAGCGCCGGGTCGTGCAGCAGGTCCACGTAGTTCGCCAGGCCGATGAAGGTCTTGGTCGGCGAGTAGCCGTTCCACGATGTGAGGCTGGTGCGGGCCGCCGAGACGATCGGGTAGAGCACGAACACCGCGAGGACGACGAGCGCCGGGGTCACGAACAGCGCCGCGGTCACGACCTCCTCGCGGTCGTAGCGTCGGGGCCGTCCCCCGCCCCGCGCCTGGTCGGGCGCGGGGCGGGTCCGTCCACCGGGGGTGGCGGTGACTGTCATCCCTGTGCGATCACCTGGTTGACGGCCTTCTCGGCGTTGGCCAGCGCCTCGTCGACCCCGACCTCACCGGCCAGCGCCTTCTCGATCTGCTGGGCGAAGGCCAACGAGATGGCCGGGTACAGCGGGGTGTTGGGCCGGGCGTGCGCATCGGCCATCTGCTCGACGTACGGGCGCAGCCGGGGCTGCTCCTTGTCGACCCAACCGAGGTAGTCGGCGCTGGTCGCGACCGAGTTGGTGACGGGCAGCATGCCGGTCTTCTCGCTCCACGACGTGACCTGGGCGGGCTGCAGGAACCAGGCCAGGAAGTCGGCGGCCGCCTTGGTGCTCGCCTCGTCGTTGGCGAACACCATGGCCTGCTCGCCACCGAGGTTGGTGGCGGCGACACCGCCGGTCGGGGCCGGGACCTTGGCGACCCCGAAGTCGAACGGCGGGTCCGGCGCCCAGATGCCGACCATCCACGAACCTTCCTGGGCCGCCGCAGCCTCGCCCTTCTCGAACGCGCCCCACGCGCCGTACGGGCTCACGCCGGACGTGATGAGGTCGACCCAGTACTGCAGCGCCTTCTTGCCGGCGGCGGTGTTGAACGCCGCCGCGCTGTTGTCCGGGGTGAGGAACTGCCCGCCGGCCTGCCACAGGTTGACCTGGAAGTTCCAGGTGAGGCCCTCACCGGAGTCGCCGGCCTGGGTGAACAGCTCGTAGCCCGGCTTACCGGTCTTCTCCAGGATCGTCTTGCCGGTGCTCAGCACCTGGTCCCACGTGGTGGGCGGGGAGCTCGGGTCCAGACCGGCCTGCGTGTACAGCGTGCGGTTGTACATGAAGGCCAGGTTGTTGGCCGAGACCGGCACCGAGACCTGCTTGCCGTCGATCGAGCCGAAGGAGACCAGCGCCGGGTTGATGTCGGACAGCACCTCGGACGGCAGCGCGCCCTTGAGGTCGGCCAGCGAGCCGATCTGGTTGATCTGCGGCACCCACACCAGGTCGCCGATGGCGATGGTGGGCAAGGTCTTGGACGAGGCGGAGGCACGCAGCTTCGTGAGGAAGTCGGCGTTCGGGATGGTGGCGGTGGTGATGGTCACCCCGTCGGTCTGCTCGTCGTAGGTCTTGACCATCGCATCGAAGGCGTCGGCGTTGGCGCCGTCCCAGTAGTTCCAGATCTCGACCTTGACGTCCTTGGCCGCGCCGGTGCCGCCGGCCGAGCTCGTGCCCGACGAGCAGCCGGCCAGTGCGACCGAGGCGACGGCCAGGCCGGCCGCCACGGAGAACCATCGTGTCCTGCGGTGCATCGTTGCTCCCTTGTCTTCTGACGGTGACTGTGACTGCTCTGTCAAGCCCTCGCCGGCGCCCCTGCGCCCGACGGGACGTCCCACCCGACCGACCGCAGGCCGCCGGGGACCCGGGCCGCGTCGATCCATACCGCGCTGTCGCACGGCAACCCGGCCCCCGCGCTCGACCGGGCCACGACCGCCAGGTCGAGCTCGCGGGGCAGCGCCACATCGCCTGCGCCCACGTTCACCAGGCAGACCCCGTCACCGCGGGCGAAGGCGAGCACCGCCGGATCGGGCGGCGCCAGCCAGCGCACCGGCGCGTCGGCATCGAAGGTCTCACGACGTGTGCGGATCAGGTGCCGGTACAACGTGAGGAACGAGTCCCGGGCACCGGTCTGCCGGTCCACCGCATAGTCGGCGAACCACGCCGGGACCGGGAGCCAGGGCGGGGCGGCGGCCGGCGTGCTGAAACCGAGCGCCGGTGCGTCCGCACGCCACGGCAGCGGTACGCGGCACCCGTCCCGGCCGAGCTCGGTGCCCGCCGAACGCACCCAGATCGGGTCCTGGCGCGCCTCGTCGGGCAGGTCGAACACCTCGGGCAGACCCAGCTCCTCGCCCTGGTAGAGGTACACGCTGCCGGGCAGGGCGAGCAGCAGCGCCGCGGCGGCCCGGGCCCGGGCCGCACCGAGGGCCAGGTCGACCGGACCGGTGCGACGGGCCGCTCCCAGCAGGTCCTGCGGATCGGGTTCGGACAGGTCCTGGACCTGTCCGAACCTGGTGACCACGCGGTGCACGTCGTGGTTGTTGAGGGCCCAGGCGGCCGTGGTGCCGACGGCCTGCGCCGTGGCCAGCCCGGATTCGATGGCCGACCGGAGCCGGGTCGCGTCCCACGGCTGCACGAGCAGATCGAAGCAGAACGCCTGGTGCAGCTCATCGGGGGCCAGGTAGGGCGCCAGCCGTTCGGTCCCGTCCACCCAGATCTCGCCGATGAAGTACTTCGGGTCGCTGCGGTACTCCTCGGCCAGGCGGCGCCAGGACCGGTAGATCTCGTGCACCTCGGGCTGGTCCCACATGGGGTGCCGG
>JAHIJU010000047.1 GCA_018898235.1 Actinomycetota bacterium
CCCACCGGAAACCTCGACCCGACGACCTCCCTGGGGATCATGCGCCTGCTGGACCGGATCAACCGCACGGGCACGACGGTGGTCATGGCCACCCACGACGACGAGATCGTCGACCAGATGCGCCGACGGGTCATCGAGCTGTCCACCGGGGCGATGGTGCGCGACCAGTCGCACGGCGTCTACGGCTCGGACCGCTGAGGGGCCGCCGCCATGCGCATCCAGTTCGTGCTCTCCGAGATCGGCCAGGGTCTGCGTCGCAACCTGTCGATGACGATCTCGGTCATCCTCGTCACCTTCGTCTCGCTGACCTTCGTCGGCGTGGCCTCGCTGCTCCAGACGCAGATCGTCAAGATGAAGGGCGAGTGGTACGACAAGGTCGAGGTCACCGTCCTGCTGTGCCCGACCGACTCGTCGGCAGCGACCTGTGCCTCGGGTCCGGTGACCGATGCGCAGAAGGCCGACATCGAGGCCCATCTCGACGCGCCCGAGGTCAAACCGCTCATCGAGAAGACGTACTTCGAGTCGCAGGACCAGGCGTTCGCGTCCTTCCAGCAGCGGTTCAAGGGCCAGTTCTGGGCCACCGTCATGACGGCGGCCGATATGAACTCGTCGTACCGGATCAAGCTCACGGACCCCACGAAGTACCAGGTGGTGGCCGATGTGGTGTCCGGGCTGCAAGGGGTGGAGCAGGTGCAGGACCAGCGCCAGCTCTTCGACCGGCTGTTCCTGGTGCTCGACCGCGCCACCATGCTCGCCGCCGGGCTGGCCGCCGTGATGCTGCTGGCCGCCGTGCTGCTCATCACCACCACCATCCGGCTGTCGGCGCTGTCCCGGCGACGGGAGACCGGGATCATGCGCCTGGTCGGGGCGTCGAACTGGTTCATCCAGCTGCCGTTCATGCTGGAGGGGGCGATCGCCGCCACCATCGGCGCGGGCCTGGCCGTGGTCGCGCTGTGGCTGGGCGTGAAGTACCTGATCACCGACTGGCTCGGTCAGTCGCTCACCTGGACCGCGTACGTCACGACCAGCGATGTGCTGGCGGTGGCGCCGATCCTGGTGGGTGTCGCGATCGTGCTGGCGGGCGTGTCGTCCGTCGTCACCCTGAGTCGCTACACGAAGGTCTGAGCCGATGACCGCACCTGCCGCCCGTGCCCGCCGTGCCCTGGTCGCCGCCGTCGTCGCCGCGGTGACCCTGCTCGGGGCGGCGACCCCGGCCGGCGCCGACGACCTGGACAACCGCCGCAAGGCCACCCAGGACGCGATCGCCGCGAACGATGCCAAGCAGTCCCAGCTGCAGGACGCGGTGGAGGAGCTCCAAGGCTCGATCGCCACTGCCGGCGCCCAGCTCGTCGACCTGCAGGGCAAGCTGCCCGCCGCGCAGGCAGCGGTCGACACCGCGCAGGCCACGTACGACACGACCCAGCGCGAGGCCGCCCTCATCGCCTCGCGGCTCAAGGACGCCGAGCAGCAGCAGACCGAGCTGACCAGTTCGATCGCGGCCGACAGCGCCAAGTCCGAGCAGGTGCGGGCGACCATCGTGCAGGTCGCACGCGAGGCGTACCGCAACGGTTCGGACATCTCCGGGCTGGAGGCGGTGCTGTCGGCGCAGAGCACCGAGGACTTCGTCGAGGCCTACTCGCAGATGTCCGCCGTCCTGCGGGTGCAGTCGCAGGCGCTGACCGAGCTCAAGACGATGTCGGCGCAGAACAAGGCTTCGGCGAACCGGATGACGGCCGTCACGGACAAGATCACCCAGCTCAAGGCGCAGGCCGATCAGAAGGTGACCGAGGCGGCGACGGCCAAGAAGGCGGCCGACGACGCGAAGGCCCAGCTCGACGCGCTCACCGCACAGGTCGCGGCCCAGCAGACGTCGCTCGAGGCCCAGAAGAAGGACATCGAGGCCCAGCTCGCGGAGGCCGATGCGGCCTCCGGCCAGCTGAAGAACGACCTGGCCGCGATCATCGCCCAGCAGCAGGCGGCCGGGAAGCCCGCGAGCACGACGGTCTCCGGTGCGGTGTTCGGCAACCCGACCGTGCACGACCCGATGGTCGTGACCAGCGAGTACGGCATGCGCTGGCAGCCCATCCTGCACATCTACCGGCTGCACGCCGGCCTCGACCTGCGCAGCTACTGCGGCGAGGAGGTCTACGCGGGCCGTGCCGGGACCGTGCAGTGGGCCATGTTCCGCTCCGGGTACGGCAACCAGGTGATGGTCGACCACGGGTGGGTGAACGGGGCCTCGACGATGTCGAGCTACAGCCACCTCACCCGGGCCGTGGTGTCGGCGGGGCAGCAGGTGCAGGCCGGTCAGCTGGTCGGCTACGCCGGCGCGACGGGCGGCATCTCGACGGGGTGCCACCTGCACTTCGAGGTCTACATCAATGGCGGCACCGTCAACCCGCGGCCGTACCTCGGGCTCTGAGCCGGGGCGCGACCGTATTCACCTGGGTCGGGGCCCGACCGGCTGTGTAGGCTCGAACGCCGGCCCGTGCGGGTCGGTCCACCTCAGATCGAGCACCGGAGGGCAGTGCCATGGCGAAGCCGACGGGTCGCACCCTCGTCGCCGCCAACCGCAAGGCGCGCCACGACTACGTCATCGAGGACGTGTTCGAGGCGGGCATCGTGCTCATGGGCACCG
>JAHIJU010000468.1 GCA_018898235.1 Actinomycetota bacterium
CAAGTCCGAGCAGTACCCGCACGCCACCAAGGACGACGAGGGCCGGCTGGTGGTCGGTGCCGCGATCGGGTTCTACGGGGACGCCTGGGAGCGGGCCACCGCGCTGGTCGAGGCCGGTGCCGACGTGCTGGTGGTCGACACCGCGAACGGGCACGCCCGGCTGATGCTCGACATGGTGCGCCGGCTCAAGTCCGACCCGGCCACCCGGGGCGCCCAGGTGATCGGCGGCAACGTGGCCACCCGCGAGGGCGCCCAGGCGCTCGTCGACGCCGGCGTCGATGCCGTCAAGGTCGGCGTCGGCCCGGGGTCGATCTGCACCACCCGCGTGGTCGCCGGGGTCGGCGTCCCGCAGGTCACCGCCATCTACCTCGCGTCCCAGGCGTGCCGGCCGGCCGGGGTGCCGCTCATCGGCGACGGCGGCCTGCAGTACTCGGGTGACATCGCCAAGGCGCTGGTCGCGGGTGCCGACACCGTCATGCTCGGGTCCTTGCTGGCGGGATGCGACGAGTCGCCGGGTGAGCTCGTCTTCGTCAACGGCAAGCAGTACAAGCACTACCGGGGGATGGGGTCGCTCGGGGCGATGGCCTCGCGTGGTCGCGTGTCGTACTCCAAGGACCGCTACTTCCAGGCCGACGTGCCGTCCGACGACAAGATCGTGCCCGAGGGCATCGAGGGCCAGGTCCCCTACCGGGGCCCGCTCGGGGCGGTGGCCCACCAGCTCATCGGTGGCCTGCACCAGTCGATGTTCTACGTCGGTGCGCACACGGTCCCGCAGCTCCAGGCACGGGGGAAGTTCGTCCGGATCACCCCCGCCGGTCTGAAGGAGTCGCACCCGCACGACATCCAGATGACCGTCGAGGCGCCCAACTACTCCACCCGGTAGACCCCGGTCGCCCGGACAGGGCGCGCGGCGCGCCCGTGCGGCGTCGTCACCACAGCGTTCCGACGGGGGTACGGACCGGCCAGGTGACGTCGGCCCCGGGGCCGTCGAGGCCTTGGCTCAGGCGCCAGGCGTTGAACTCCTCGGCCCACTCGCGATGCGCGTCGATCTGCCGGGCGTGCAGCTCCTCCAGGGACATCGCCGCGAGGTGGGGGTAGCGGTCGAGGATCGCGCCGAGCACGTCCAGGGTCGCCACGACATCGACGTCGGCGCTGTGCAGCGAGCCCGACTCGACCACGCCGTAGAACCCGCACAGATCGCCGAGCCGACGCTTCCCGCGACGGAACCTGTCCTCCGCGCGGTCGAGGACCAGTGGGTCGATCACCGGACCGGTCGGACGGCCGAGCCGGTCGGGCAGCGTCGCCAGACCGTGGCGGCGTAGCTCCGCATCGAGCAGGCGCAGGTCGAAGGCCGCGTTGTAGGCGACCACCGGAACCCCGGCCGCGAGTGACCCGCTGAGCTCGGCCGCGATCTGCTCCAGCGCGACAGCCGGTTCGAGGCCCTGCTCACGGGCCTGCTGGGTGCTGATCCCGTGGATGGCGGTCGCCGCCGGCGGGATCTCGACGCCCGGGTCGATCAGCCAGGTGCGCACACTGGTCCCCGTGCCGTCCCGGTGGACGAGGGCGGCCGTCACGATGCGGTCCGTCTCGACGTCCACACCGGTGGTCTCGGTGTCGAAGCCCAGCATCGCCGTGTCCCGCCAGTCCATCCGTGCGCACCTCCGAGGTCGTCGTACGAGGAGGATTGCACCGCTCACCCACACGTCCCGACAGCCTCGCCGTCGGCCCCGCCCGCCGGACCGGCGCCCGCCGGGCCGTCCGCCCGGTCCCGCGCGCACTCTGCGAGGCTGGGCGCATGGTGAACCGCATCGACCGCGACACGCTCCTGTGCATCTCCCTGGCGGCCCGGCCGGGCAACCACGGGAACCGGTTCCACAACTTCCTGTACGACGCGCTCGGGCTGAACTTCGTCTACAAGTCGTTCACCTCGTCCGACATCGGCGCGACCATCGGCGGCATCCGGTCGCTCGGCATCCGGGGCGCCAGCGTGTCGATGCCCTACAAGGAGTCGTGCATGGCCTTCCTCGACCGCATCGACCCGTCGGCCGCGGTCATCGACTCGGTGAACACGATTGTCAACGACGACGGTGTGCTCACCGGCTACAACACCGACTACCTGGCGGTGCGCGGCATGCTGGACGACCACGACGTCGACCGGTCGCTGCCGTTCGCGCTGCTGGGCAGCGGGGGGATGGGCAAGGCCGTGCTCGCGGCGCTGGTCGACGCCGGGTTCGCCGACGGGGTGGTGCTGGTGCCGCAGGGGCGTGATGTGGCGCGCGGGCAGGCGCTGGCCGCCCGCTACGGCGTGGACGTGGTGCGCACCCTCGTCGGTCGGGAGTCGACGCTGCTGGTCAACGCCTCACCGGTGGGCATGGCCGGCGGGCCCGAGGCCGGTGAGGTGGCCTTCGGCGAGGCGGCCGTGCGCGCCGCGCGGATCGCGTTCGACGTGGTGTACCTGCCGGTCGCGACACCGCTGGTGCAGCTGGCGACCTCGGTGGGGCTCGAGGTGCTGCGCGGCGACGAGGTGATGGCCCGGCAGGCCGCCGAGCAGTTCGTGCTCTACACCGGCGTCCGCCCGAGCCCCGACCAGATCACCCAGGCCGAGCACTACGCCACCCACCCCTGACCTGCCCCCGCCCCGCCCAGCCGCTGGCCCCGCCTCGCAGCTGCCCCGCCCCGTCCTCAGCCGCTGGCCCCGCCCAGCCGCCGCCCGCTTCGGCTGTCCGGTGCCGTATCGGCCGAGATCTCGGCCGAATCGGCGCGTCTTGGCCGAGCTGGGCCTGGTGGTGGGTGGGCTGGGCCTGGTGGTGGGTGGGCTGGGGCTGATGGGCAGCTGTGACAGGTGGTGGCGGGCCGGGGCTGATGCGGGCCGGCCGGGCCGAATCGGCGCGTCTTGGCCGAGCTGGGGCTGATGGTGGCCGAGCTGGGGCTGATGGTGGGTGGGCTGGGGCTCGTGGTGGGTGGGCTGCGGCCGATGAGGTAGCGGGGGCGGATGGTGGGCCGTGTCGGGCCGGGGGTGGGGAGGCTGGGACCGG
>JAHIJU010000469.1 GCA_018898235.1 Actinomycetota bacterium
CGAGCCGGGCGACACCCAGAAGGCCAGCGCCATGTTCTCCAACGCCGTGGGCGTGTCGGCCACCTCGGAGCACAAGGAGGCCGCCCAGAAGTGGGCCGAGTACCTCACCTCGTCGTCCACGATGACGACCGTGCGCCTCGACGCCGGCTGGGAGCTGCCGCCGATCTCCGACCAGGCTGCGCTCTCGTCCTACCTGACCAAGGGCACGCCGGCCAACCGGCAGGCGGTCTTCGACTCGCTCGACGCGGTGGCGCTCGCGCCGTCCATCGGGGACAACCAGTCCCAGATGCAGGATGCCGTCACCGAGAAGCTCACCGAGGCTGCCGCCGGCCGGATGACCGTCCAGCAGGCCCTCGACCAGGCCGAGACCGCAGTCAACGCCCTCCTCGGCTAACCCCCTTCCCTCCCCCCACCGCAGATTCCGAGGCTGGGCAGGTCCGGACCCTGCCCAGCCTCGGAATCCCCGGTGTGGGGGGGGTGGGACCGGAGGGGGCTGTGAGTGTGTGGAATGGAGGTTGGGATGTCGGGACTCAGTGGTCTGGCTGGTAGCTCGGTGGAGGTGATCACGGGGCACCAGCAGCCGTCGGGCGCCTACCCGGCGAGCCCGAGCTTCGGCGCGTACCGCGGGTTCTGCTGGTTGCGGGACGGCTCGTTCATCGCCGACGGCGCCTCGGCGGCCGGGGCGGCGGACTCCGCCGACCGGTTCTTCGACTGGTGCGCCCGGACCCTGGAACGCCACGCGGACCGGGTCGAGGCGGCGGTCACCGGCGCTCGCGACGGGCACCCGCTGCCGGACGCGGAGATGCTGCCCACCCGGTTCCGGTTCGACGGGTCGATCGCCGACGACGACTGGTGGGACTTCCAGCTCGACGGCTACGGAACCTGGCTGTGGGCCGTGGTCGAGCACGCCCGGCGGCACGGGCGCGACCTGGGGCGCTGGGCCACGGCGATCGGGCTGTCGGTCGACTACCTGACGGTCTCCTGGCAGCGACCCTGCTTCGACTGGTGGGAGGAGCACAGCGAGCAGGTGCACGTGTCGACCCTCGGCTGCATCGGCGCCGGGCTGGAGGCGGTGCTGGGCGCCGGGGTGCTCGACGGTCCGCGCGCCGACGCCGCACGGTCGGCCGCGACGCAGATCCGGGCTGTGGTCCTCGAGCGCGGGACCGCCGACGGACACCTGACCAAGTGGTTGGGCCGCAGCGACCCCGACGCGTCACTGTGCGCGCTGGTGGGGCCGATGGGTTGGCTCGACCCGGCGGACCCGCTGGCCGTCGGCACCCTCCGGGCGGTGCGGGCCACGTTGTCCGTCGACGGTGGGGTGCACCGGTTCGGCGACGACGTCTTCTACGGCGGTGGTCGGTGGCCGCTGCTCAGCTGTCTGCTCGGGCAGGGGCTGCTGGCCACCGGCGACCCGGTCGGCGCCCGCGCGGCGCTCGACTGGGCGGCCTCCACCGCCACCGCCGACGGTCTGCTGCCCGAGCAGGTCGCGGGCCATCTGCTCGCCCCGGAGCGCCGGGCCGAATGGGTCGAACGCTGGGGTGAGGTCGCCACCCCGTTGCTCTGGAGCCACGGGCAGTACCTGCGCCTGTGGCACGACCTCGGGCGGCCGTGAGGCTGCCGACCCCGCAGCCCGTCCTGTCGCCGCGAGCGGCGCGCCCGTCGCCGCACCTCGCCCGCCTTCTCGCACACCCCGCCTTCGCCGGACCCCCGTCCCGCAGCCTCCGGAGACCACGATGACCAGCACCCCCGTCCCCACCGTCCGGCACCGACCCGCCGGCGACGGGCATCCCTACGCCGCCTCGGTGGACCAGCGCGTCCCGGTCCGCCCGCAGCTCGGCGACCCCTTCACGGTGGGCGTCGTGGTGCAGGGGGGCCTCACCGACCTGGTCTGCCGGTTCGAGGGCTCGGGCCAGGGCACGGTCGTGGCGCTGCAGCCCGGGGCCGCCGCGGGCACCGACCCGGCGGCGCTCGCCGGTGGTGAGGGGCACCTGGCCGAGGTGCAGGCCGCAGGGCTCCGGCAGGACGGCGCCTGGCACACCACCCTGCCGGGGCTGACCGCCGAGGACGCCGGCCGGTACCGGTTCGAGGCGCGCCTGCCCGACGGCGCGACCTGGACCGGACCCTGGTACCAGGTGAGCGCGGGTCGGTGGCTGTCCGCGGGCGGGACGCTGCGGGTGGCCGGGGCCGCCGCGCACCCGCGTCTGGTGCCCGGGTCGGTCCAGTGGTGGGCCGATGCCGACGGTGTGCACCGGGTGCGGTTCGCGCTGCGCTTGGCGCCGGACGAGCACGTCGTCGGGTTCGGCGAGCGGTTCGACGCCGTCGACCAACGGGGCCGTACACCGGACGCGGTCGTGTTCGAGCAGTACAAGGGGCAGGGTCGGCACGGTCGCACCTACCTGCCGATGCCGTTCGCGCACGTCGTCGGCGGGGACGGCTGGGGGTTCCACATCCGCACCAGCCGCCGCACGTGGTTCGACGTCGGTGCGGCGACGCCCGACGAGCTCGTGGTGGAGGCAGCCCTCGACGGCTCGGCGGCCCCGGAGCTGGACGTCGACGTGTGGGACGGGGACGTCGCCACCGTGCTGCGGGCCTTCGGCGACCAGGTGGGTCGCGCGGCAGAGCTGCCGGACTGGGTGTTCTCGCTGTGGGCCTCGGGCAACGAGTGGAACACCCAGCAGATCGTCACGCAGCGGATGGACACCCACGCCGAGCTCGACGTGCCGGTGGGCGTCGTCGTGGTGGAGGCCTGGAGCGATGAGCTCGGCATCACCGAGTTCCGCGACGCCCGCTACGCCGTGCACGACGACGGGTCGCCGCGTCGGGCGCAGGACTTCACGTTCCCGGCCGACGGCGCCTGGCCGGACCCGGCCGCCTGGATCGCGGACATGCACGCCCGCGGCATCAAGGTGGTGCTCTGGCAGATCCCGCTGCTCAAGACCGACGAGACGATCGCCCGCGACGACGTGGCCTGGACGTCGGTGGAGTCGACCCAGGTGCTCGCCGACGGCGCC
>JAHIJU010000470.1 GCA_018898235.1 Actinomycetota bacterium
CCTGTCCCTCATCGAGGGCCACTTCCCGACGAAGCTCGACGTCGTCACCCAGGGCCACGAGGCCTCCGGTGTGATCACCAAGGTCGGACCGGGTGTGCACGGCTGGGCCGAGGGCGACCGCGTCATCCCGTCGGCCGGACGTCCGTGCGGGCGGTGCCGGGCCTGTCGACGTGGCGCGTTCACCGACTGCTACGACCTGCAGCTCATGGCGTTCGCCTACGACGGTGCGTGGGCGGAGTACCACGTCGCCCAGGCGGCCGGCCTCACGCGCATCCCCGACAACGTCGAGATGGCGCAGGCGGCCCTGCTCGCCGATGCGGTCTCGACGCCGTTCGCGGCGGTCGTGCGGACCGCGCAGGTGCACGTCGGCAACGCCGTCGGTGTGTGGGGCGTCGGTGGCGTCGGCACCCACCTGGTGCAGCTCGCGAAGGCCGCCGGCGCGGTCCCGATCATCGCGGTCGACATCAACGACGTCGCACTCGAACGCGCCAAGCGGCTCGGCGCCGACTACATCTTCCGGTCCGACGACAAGGACCTGGGCGCCAAGATCCGGGAGGCCACGGGCGGCCGGATGCTCGACGTCGCGTTCGACGCCGTCGGCATCCGCCAGACGGTCCGGCAGGCGATCGACCACCTGGACACCAACGGCCGCGCGGTGAGCGTCGGGCTGTCCGACCAGGACATCGACGCCGGGCCGTTCCTGCAGTTCAACCTCCAGCGCAAGCAGCTGCGCGGTCACCTGGGCTACCAGAGCATCGACATCGGCATCCTCGCCGAGATGCTCAGCTACGGGCGGCTCGACCTGTCGGAGTCCATCTCGCAGATCGTCCCGCTGGAGCGCGTGCACGACGGCATCGAGGCGTTGGCCAGCAAGACCGGCAACCCGATCCGCATCCTCGTCGAGCCGTAGGTCAGGCACTCTCCCGCAGCAGACGGCGCCGGCCCTCCACCGCGACGAGCTCGGCGAACACCGAGCCGTACTCGGGGTCGGACGGCGCCGTCCGCTGCAGACGACCGCGCAGGTCAGCGATCCGGCGCGTGAACCCGATCTCGACCAGGCGGTTCGTCACGCCCCGGACGTACTCGGCCATCGCCTCCTCGCGATCGGCCGGCATCGGGGCGACGGCCAGCTCGGTGACCAGGGATCTGACCGGTTCGGCCGCCTCCTCGGCGACGGCGGCGACCCAGGCGGCAGCATCCAGACCGTGGCCGGTCGCCACTCCCCCGGCCGCCCGCACCGCCTCGTGCACCGCGCGGTGCGCCGGGGCGGCGAACGTGTCCGACGCGAGCTCGTCGAACTGCTCGGGCACCAGGTCCGGACGCTGCAGCACGGCCTCGAGCGCCGTGCGCTCCAGGCTCGCCACCGGGTCACGGTGGTCCGGACGCGCCACCGGCCGGGGTGCCTCGGCCCGCTGATCGGCCGAACGACGCTTCCCGGCGCCGCCGACCGCCGCACGGACCGCCCGCAGGTCGTCCAGCCCGAGCCACCCGTCGAGCAGGCGCGTGTACTCGGCCCGCAGCGCGGCATCCCGGATCCCGGCCACCACGGGAGCGGCCGCGCGCAACGCAGCGACCCGACCCTCCGCGGTGTCCAGGTGGTGCTGGTCCAGCGTGGAGCGCAGCACGAACTCGAACAGCGGCGTGCGACCCGCGACCAGGGCGTGCACGGCGTCGGGCCCGCGCTGCTGACGCAGCTCGCACGGGTCGAGGCCCGTACGCTCCACGGCCACGAAGGTCTGGGCGGCGAACACCTGGTCCTCGCCGAACGCCTTGAGCGCGGCGGCCCGACCCGCCGCGTCACCGTCGAAGGTGAAGATCACCTCACCGCCGACCGAACCACCGCCGGCGAGCTGCACACCGCCGGCACCGCCCGCGTCGCCGAGCAGGCGACGCACGATGCGGGCGTGGTCGCCCCCGAACGCCGTGCCACAGGTGGCCACCGCGGTGCCCACACCCGACAGGTGCATGGCCATCACATCGGTGTAGCCCTCGACCACCACCACCTGGCGCGACCGGGAGATCTCCCGTTTGGCCAGGTCGATGCCGTAGAGCACATGCGACTTGCGGTACAGCGCCGTCTCGGGGGTGTTGAGGTACTTGGGGCCGGTGTCGGCGTCGAACAGGTGGCGCGCACCGAAGCCGACGGTGTCGCCCGTCACCTCCCGGATCGGCCACACGAGCCGACCCCGGAACCGGTCGTAGACCCCCCGCTGGCCCTGGCTCACCAGGCCCGAGGCCGTGAGCTCGGGCTCGGTGAAGCCCCGGCCGCGCAGGTGCCGCAGCAGGTGGTCCCAGCCCTGCGGGGCGAAGCCCACCCCGAACTGCTCGGCTGCGGCCCGGTCGAAGCCACGTTCGGCCAGGAAGGCCCGTGCTGTGGCCGCACCGGGCGTCGCGAGCTGGTCGCGGTAGAACTCCTCGGCCACCTTGTGCGCGTCCAGCAGGCGGCGACGACGCCCCGGTTCCTCGCCCGGTCGCGGCGCCGAGCCCTCCTCGTACTGCAGGGTCAGGCCGATCAGCCCGGCGAGGTGCTCGACCGCCTCGGTGAAGCCGAGCCCGTCGATCTTCTGCACGAAGGCGATCACGTCCCCGCCCTCACCGCAGCCGAAGCAGTGGTAGCGACCGACCGGGGGGCGGACGTGGAACGACGGCGACTTCTCGTCGTGGAACGGGCACAGCCCCTTGAGCGAACCCACCCCGGCCGGGCGGAGGGCCACGTGGGCGCCGACGACCTCCTCGATCGAGACGCGCTCGCGGACCGCCTCCACGTCCTCCCGCCGGATGCGCCCTGCCACAGGCGGAGTCTAGGTGCTCTGGCGGACCAGGTCGGCGGGGACGGCCGCCCGACCGGACGCCTCACGAGCGGGCCCGCCGGGCCGCCGCCCGGCTCTGGCTGCCACCGCCGCGACCAGTCCGACGCCCACCACCATCGCGACCTCGACCACCATCGCGGCCGCGAACCCGCGCGCTGGGCTGCCGGTGTGCTGACGCGCCACCAGGTACACCGAGCCGAGCACCGGGGCACCCAGCCCGAGCGAGGCCTGCTGGACGGTGGACACCACCGCGCTGGCGCTTCCGGCGAGCGCGGCCGGCACATCGGCCAGACAGAGCCGGAACACGCTCGCCACGATCACTCCGTTGCCCGCCCCCACCAGCACCAGCCCGGCCTGGATCCAGGCGCCGCCGGCGTGCCCCCCGAGCACCACGAGCGTCGTCGTCGCGACACCGACGACCTGCACCACGGCCCCGACCAGGACGGTCCGCGCCGGTCCGAGACGTGCGGACAGCCTCGCGGACCTCGACGCCGTGACGAAGAAGACCACGCCGAGCGGCACGAACATCACGCCGGTCGCCGTCGCGGTGCGTCCGCCCCCCGCCTGGACGGTCAGCGTCAGGGCGAACAGCAGACCGCTCCACGACCCGAAGAACAGCGCACCGACCAGCAGGCCCGTGCGCATGCTCGGGATGCGCAGCACCGAGGGCGGCACCAGCGCGTCCAGCCCGCGCAGCTCACGGCGCCGCTCCACCCGGGCCAGGCCGGCGAGGCCCACCGGGGCCAGGCACAGCAGCGCGACGGTCCACCAGGGCCAGCCGAGGGTCGGCCCGAGCGCCGCAGGCAGCATGAGCGCGACGAGCGCCCCGCCCAGGAGCACCGTGCCGACCACGTCGACGCGAGGCCGCCGCTGCGCCCGGGTCTGCGGGACGAAGCGCGCCAGGGCCAGCACCGCGAGCGCGACCGGCACGTTGATCAGGAACACGGCTCGCCAGCCCAGCCCCAGCACATCGGCACCCACGAGCACGCCGCCGAGGACCTGGCCCACCACGAACGACAGGCCGCCGATCGATCCGTACAGCCCCAGGGCCCGGACCGCGTGCGGGCCGCTCGTGGTCACGTGGATGGTCGCCAGCACCTGCGGGACGATGAGGGCGGCGGTGACCCCCTGGGCCGCTCGCGCGAGCAGCAACGCTCCGGCCGTCGGCGCCAGGCCGCACCACAGCGAGGCCGCGAGGAACCCGGCGACCCCCGCCACGAACACGGTGCGACGCCCGACGGCATCCCCGAGCTGGCCGCCGAGGACGAGCGTGACCGCGAACGCCACGCCGTACACCGCCACGACGAGCTCGAGCTGGGCACCCGAGGCACCCAGTCGCTGCCCGATGCTGTGCAGCGCGACGTTCACCGCCGCGAAGTCCAGCTGGGAGATGAGCTGACCGCCGATCAGCGCGGTCAGCCCCACGGCGCTCAGGTTTCGGATCTGTGCCACGGGCCGAGCATGCGGGCCCGCGAGCCTGGTATCCAGACGGCGCTGATCCTGGTACCAGCAGCACCCGGTACCCCGCCTCGACGAGGCCGATACTGGTGGCCATGAGTACCACGGTGACGGAGCGCCCGCTGGACCGGCACCACGAGCTCGGCGCCTTCCTGCGCGCCCGGCGCGAGAGCACCGTGCCGGAGTCCGTCGGGTACACCTCGGGCTCATCGCGGCGAACACCCGGGTTACGACGCGAGGAGGTCGCCGTCCTCGCGGGTGTCGGGGTCACCTGGTACACCTGGCTCGAGCAGGGACGACCGGTCAACGCCTCGGAGCAGGTGCTGTCGGCGATCGCCCGGGCACTGCTGCTCGACGAGCTCGAGACGGCGCACCTGTTCGTCCTGGCCGGCGTCGTCCGCCGGGCCGACGACGTCCGCGAGCAGTGCCGCGCGCTGTCCCCCGCCGTCCAGGTGGTGATCGATCAGCTGGACCCGCTTCCCGCGCTCGTCCTCAACGGTCGGTACGACATCCTCGCGGTCAACGACGCGTACTGCCGTCTGGTCGACCAGGACGTCCCCGCCATCGCCGACGGCGACCGGAACTGGCTCTACCTCGCGCTCACGGACCCGCACTGGCGCACGACCCTGGTGGACTGGCGCACGCATCTGGATGCCTGCGCCGCCCAGCTCCGGGTCTCGATGGCCGAGCACCTGGGCGATCCGCTGTGGACACAGCAGCTGACCCGTCTGCTCGACGCCTCGCCCGAGTTCGAGCAGGCCTGGTCACGCCACGAGGTGCGGCGGCCCGAGGAACCCGTCAAGCGGTTCTTCAACCCCCGCATCGGCGTCATCGAGCTGCGGAGCACCAGCTGGTGGGTCGCGCCACGGCACGGCACCCGACTGATCTCCTACACCCCGGTCGACGAGGCCGGGCGCGCGGCGCTGGCCACGCTCACCGCCCCGGCGGTCGCGGTCCGGTGACTCAGGGCCGGGGCCGCACGAGCCGGGCGTGCCAGCTCGCGGCCGACACGTCGGTGAGCGAGGCCACCTGGTCCACGACCACCCGCAACCGTTCGGCGTCCTCACCCGCGGCCCGCCAGTCGGCCGCGAACGGCGGCTCCAACGCGAGGGGCGCCCGGTCCGACATGACGTGGACGAGGTCGGTGAGCACCTCGCGCTGACGGGCGTACAACGGCTCGAGCTCACGTGGAGCCATCACATAGGCCACGGCGATGCCCTTGAGCACCAGGATCTCGGCGAGCGTCTCGACCGGGACCACCAGATCGGCGGCGTACCGGGTGAACGGGCCCACGCCGTGCGCGGCCTGCGTCGCTGCGTGGGCCGCCTTGGCGAACCGCCCGATGAGCTGGCTGGTCGCGTCCTTGAGCATGGCCAGGGCGCGCCGCGAGCCGTCGAACCCCGTCGTCCACAGCTGGGCCGCCACCAGACGGTCCATCGCGGCGTACAGGCCGTCGGCGTCCACCTGGTCGCCGTACCAGGTGGAGACCGCCTCGGCGATGCGCGCGCGCTCGTCGGCCACCCCGAGCACCAGCAGGTCGACCCGGCCACCGACCACGGCGTCCTCGACGTCGTGCACCGAGTAGGAGATGTCGTCGGCCAGGTCCATCACCTGGGCCTCGAGGCATTTGCGACCGGCAGGGGCATCCGCGCGCAGCCACTCGAAGGCCGGCAGGTCGTCGCCGTAGACCCCGAACTTGTGGGTCGGGCGCCCGCTGGCGGCGCTCACCGGGCCGGCACCGAAACGCCACGGGTACTTGACCGACGCGTCGAGGCTGGCCCGCGTGAGGTTCAGGCCCACGCTGGTCCCGTCGGGGGCTGTGACCTTCGGCTCCAGCCGGGTGAGCAGCCGCAGGGTCTGGGCATTGCCCTCGAAGCCGCCGATGTCCCGGGCCACGTCGGCCAACGCCCGTTCACCGTTGTGCCCGAACGGAGGGTGGCCCAGGTCGTGCGCCAGACAGGCGGTGTCCACGACGTCCGGGTCGCAGCCCAGGGCCTTGCCGATCTCGCGCCCGACCTGGGCGACCTCGAGCGTGTGGGTGAGCCTGGTGCGGACGAAGTCGTCCGAGGCGGGGCCGAGCACCTGGGTCTTGGCGCCCAGGCGGCGCAGCGCCGAGGAGTGCACGAGTCGGGCCCGGTCCCGTTCGAACGGGGTGCGGGCCTGGGACTTGGGAGCCTCGGGGACCCACCGTTCACGGTCGGCGGGGCCGTAGCCGGCGCCGGACGGTGGGACGGGTGTCACGGCCTCACCCTAGCGAGCGCCGCGACGGGTTCGGCTGCCCGAAGCCTGCCGCGCGTTGCGGTAAGTTTCTGCAACGCGACACCCGACCGCGGAGGCACCCTCCGCGAGCACACGGCCCACGTCGACCGGAGGAGCTGGCGATGACCACCACCCGCATCCGCCTGCTCGACGTCGCCGCGGCCGCCGGGGTGAGCACGGCCACCGTCTCCCGGGTCCTCAACGGCCGGTCCGGCGTCTCGAACCAGGCCCGGCAGGACGTGCTCGCCGCCCTGGACGAGCTCGGCTATGCCCGTCCCGGGCGCTCCGGCGGACGACCCGCCGGGCTCATCGGCCTCGTCGTCCCCGATCTGTCGAACCCCGTGTTCCCCGCGTTCGCCCAGACCATCCAGACGGCGCTGTCGGGCCGCGGCTACATGCCGCTGCTGTGCGCGCACTCCCCCGGGGGCAGCACCGAGGACGAGTACGTCGACATGCTCGCCGAGCACGGCGTCGACGGCATCGTCTTCGTCTGCGGCCAG
>JAHIJU010000048.1 GCA_018898235.1 Actinomycetota bacterium
CCAGGGCAAGAAGGACCAGAAGCTCGCCAAGCGCCTCAAGGACGAGCTCGAGTGGGTCCGGATGAACGCCAAGGGACGCCAGACCAAGTCCAAGTCCCGGCTCGCGCGGTACGAGGAGATGGCGGCCGAGGCGGACCGCACGCGCAAGCTGGACTTCGAGGAGATCCAGATCCCGCCGGGCCCGCGCCTGGGCTCGCTCGTGCTGGAGGCCTTCGACCTGCGCAAGGGCTTCGACGACCGCGTCCTGATCGACGGTCTGAGCTTCACCCTGCCGCGCAACGGCATCGTCGGTGTCATCGGGCCGAACGGCGTCGGCAAGACCACGCTGTTCAAGACGATCGTCGGGCTCGAACCGCTCGACTCCGGGGACCTCAAGATCGGTGAGACGGTCTCGATCTCCTACGTCGACCAGGGACGCGGCGGCATCGACCCGAAGAAGACCCTGTGGGAGGTCGTCTCGGACGGGCTCGACTTCATCAAGGTCGGCAACGTCGAGGTGCCGTCGCGCGCCTACGTCGCGGCGTTCGGGTTCAAGGGGCCGGACCAGCAGAAGCCCGCGGGCGTGCTGTCCGGTGGTGAGCGCAACCGGCTCAACCTGGCCCTGACCCTCAAGCAGGGCGGCAACCTGCTGCTGCTCGACGAGCCGACCAACGACCTGGACGTCGAGACCCTCGGCTCGCTGGAGAACGCCCTGCTGGAGTTCCCGGGTTGTGCCGTGGTCGTGTCCCACGACCGGTGGTTCCTGGACCGGGTCGCGACCCACATCCTGGCGTACGAGGGCACCGAGGAGAACCCGGCCGACTGGTACTGGTTCGAGGGCAACTTCGCCTCCTACGAGGAGAACAAGGTGTCCCGACTGGGGGCCGACGCGGCGCGCCCGCACCGGGTGACGTACCGCAAGCTGCGGCGGGACTGAGCCAGGACCGCGATGTCCGACGCGCCGCACGAGGAGGTCGGCAGGGCCCGCCACGGGGCGCCCGACGACCTCGTCGAGCCCGCGACGGGTCTGGTCGACGCCCTCGTCCTGCTGCGCGCCGCTGTCGCCGACGTCGGCCTGCCGCTGGACGCCGACGGCGTCGGGGCCGCCCGCGATCTGCGCGACGGGATGCTCGACCAGCTCGACGACTACCTGCTTCCTCGGCTCCGGGCAGCGGCAGCGCCGGTGCTCGTGGTGCTGGGCGGCTCGACCGGTGCCGGCAAGTCGACACTGCTGAACTCGTTGCTGGGGGAGCAGGTCAGCGCGGCCGGTGTGCTGCGCCCGACGACGCGGTGGCCCGTGCTGGTGCACCATCCGCTCGACGCCCGCTGGTTCGCGGGTGATCGGGTGCTGCCGGGCCTCGCCCGGTTGTCCGCTGCGGGGGACGCGGCACGGGTTCGGGCCGACGATGCGCCGGCCGATGACGGGCGTCCGGCCGGTGACGGGCGTGCGGGCGGTGACGAGCGTGCGGGCGGTGCGGCCGGCGGTCTGCGTCTGGTCGCGTCGACCGCGGTCCCGCAGGGACTCGCACTGCTCGACGCGCCCGACATCGACTCCGTGGTCGCGGGCAACCGGGCACTCGCCCGGCAGCTGCTGGGTGCCGCCGACCTGTGGTTGTTCGTGACGACGGCCGCCCGGTACGCGGATGCGGTTCCGTGGGAGCTGCTGGCGACGGCCGCGGAGCGCCGCACCGAGCTCGCGCTGGTGCTCGACCGCGTCGACCGCGGCGACGAGCAGGTGGTGGGCGACCATCTGCGGGCCATGCTCGCCGAGCACGACCTGGCGGGCACGGCCGTGCTGGTCGTCCCCGCGGCGGACCTGGTGGACGGGCTCCTGCCGGAGGGCGCCGTGGCGCCGGTGGCCGAGTGGCTCGGGGCACTCGCGGTGGACCCGGCCGCCCGTCGGGCCGTGGTCGAGCGCACGCGCGACGGGCTGCTGTCCGATGTCCTGGTCCGGGCCGGTCGGCTCGCGGCCGCAGGTGATGGCCAGGTCGCCGCCCGCGACCGGTTGCGATCCGCCGTCGACAGCGCCTACGCGGCGGCGGCGGCCGATGTGCGTCGGGCGACCTCGGACGCGTCGTTGCTGCGCGGCGAGGTGCTCGCCCGCTGGCAGGAGCTGGTCGGCACCGGTGAGCTCATGCGATCGATCGAGCAGGGCGTGTCGAGGCTGCGGGACCGCCTCACAGCGGCGCTGCGCGGGCGACGGGCGGTGACCCCCGAGCTGTCCGACGCGATCGGCGCCGGTATCGACGCGGTTCTGCTCGATGCGGCCCAGAGCGCAGCCGAACGGGCCTACGCGGCGTGGAGGGGCGACCCGGCCGGGGCGGCGCTCCTCGACGGACTCGAGCTCTCCCGGGCCTCGGCGGGGCTGCGCTCGGTCATCGCCGAGCAGGTCCGCGGCTGGCAGGACGATGTGATCGCGCTGGTCGGTGAGGAGGGCGCCGGGCGTCGCACCCAGGCCCGTGCGCTGTCCTACGGCGTCAACGCCCTCGGCGTCGCGCTCATGCTCGTGGTGTTCGCCTCGACGGCCGGGCTGACCGGGGCCGAGGTCGGGATCGCGGGCGGTTCGGCGTTGCTGGCCCAGCGGTTGCTGGAGGCCGTGTTCGGTGACGATGCCGTGCGCCGCCTGACCCGGCTCGCCCATGAGCGGCTCGATGTGCGCGTCGCAGCGGTCCTGGCGGCCGAGGCGGCCAGGTTCACCGGACAGCTCGATGCGCTCACGATCGCGGGTGGGGCAGATCTGCGGACGGCCGTGCTCCGTGTGGAACGGGCGCCGCTGCCGGAACCGGTGGTGACCGGTGCCTCGACGGCGCCAGGCAGGCTGCGGGGAGCGGGTTCGGGGCGACTGACGACTCCGGACGGCGGACGTTCCGGCGCGCAGGGCGGGTCCGGTGGGTTGCGCGGCTGGTGGCGCCGGGTCACCGGTCGTGGCGGTGACCGATGAGTCGACGTCCGGGTCTGGCCGAACGCCTCGACCAGCTGGTGGTGGCCCTCGACGCCGGGCGCGCGGCCCTGCCTTCGACGGTGCTGACCGAGGGCGATGAGCTGGTCGCCCGGGCCCGGGAACGGCTCGCGCTGGCGGGCGAGGCGACCGTGGTCGCGCTGGCCGGCGCGACGGGGTCGGGGAAGTCGAGCCTGTTCAACGCCCTGTGCGGGCACCCCCTCGCGGCGGCTGGCGCGACGCGCCCGACCACCGGCGAGGCGGCGGCCGCGCTGTGGGCCGCCGACCCCGCCGCGGTGCACCAGCTGCTGGACTGGCTCGAGGTGGGCGTCCGGCACCCGCTGCCGGCCCGGGCTGCGGACCCCACCGATCTGGTCCTGCTGGACCTGCCGGACCACGACTCGGTCGAGGCCGCGCACCGGGCGGTCGCCGAACGCCTCTACCAGCGGGTCGACCTGCTGGTCTGGGTGGTGGACCCGCAGAAGTACGCCGACGGGGTGCTTCACGAGCGGTACCTGCGCCCGCTGTCGGCGCTCGCACCGGTCATGGTGCTCGCGCTCAACCAGGCGGACCGGCTGTCGGTGGCCGATCGCACCGCCTGCACCGCGGATCTCGCGCGACTGGCCGCGGCCGACGGGCTCGGGGCGGTGCCGGTGCTGGCGGTCAGCGCGCGCACGGGGGAGGGGGTCGACGCGCTGCGTGACCTGCTGCGGGTGGCGGCGTCGCGCCGGCGTGCCGCGACGGATCGACTGACCGCGGAGGTGGTGCAGGCGGCGACCGGGGTGCTGGCCGCCTGCGGCACCCCGGATCGCGCGATCGGTCGCCCGGGTGGCAGCGGCCAGACCGACCTGGTGCGGGCTCTCGAAGGTGCGGCGGGTGTGCCGGTGGTGGTCGATGCGGTGCGTCGATCGATGTCGGGACGCGCCCGCGCCGCGACGGGCTGGCCGCCGGTGCGCTGGATCGGCCGACTGCGTCCCGACCCGTTGCGCAGGCTGCATCTGGGCGTCGGTGTGCCGATCAGCCCCGAGCTGGTGCGGACCTCGCTCCCGGAGCCGTCGCCGGCCGCGCGGGCCGGGGCAGCCGGGGCGGTCCGCGAGTACGTCGACGCCGCGACGGCGCGGGTGCCCGATGACTGGGTGCTGGCGGTCCGGTCGCGGGTCACGACCGAGGGGCTGGGCGACGAGCTCGACCAGGCCGTCGCCCGGACCCCGCTCGTGCCGCTGCGGCCCGCACGGTGGTGGCGGGCGGTGGCCGTCCTGCAGTGGGCGCTGCTGGCGGTCGCCGTGGTCGGGGGGCTCTGGCTGGCGGGGCTGCCGCTGGTCGAGCAGGCGTTCCTGGTACGGCCGGTGACCCCGGTGTGGGGCGGTCTGCCCGTCCCGACCTGGCTCGCCGTCGGCGGGGTGCTGGGCGGCTGGCTGGTTGCGGCGCTCGCCGCAGCAGCGGGCGCATGGGGGGCACGTCGGCGGGCGTCGCAGGCCGGGAGCCGGTTGCACGAGGCCGTGGTCGACGTCGCCCGCCGTCGGGTGGTCGACCCGGTGAACGCGGGCCTCGACCTCCTGGAACGGTGTCGGTCGGCCGCGACGCGGGCGGGTGCCTGAGCCGGTCGCTGCCCGCTGCCTAGGATCGGCCCATGGCTCGTCTGCAGGTACCCGTCCAGCTGCGGTGGTCCGATCTGGACGCCTACGCGCACGTCAACAACGTGGCGATGCTCACGCTCCTCGAGGAGGCCAGGATCGCCGCCTTCTGGAGCCGGCCCTCGGGTGCCCCGGCGCCGACGACGGCGGTGCTCGACGCCGGTCCGGGCGCTGACAGCCGGACGCTGGTGGCCCGCCAGGAGATCGACTACCGCCTCCCGTTGGGCTATCAGCGTGAACCTGTGACGGTGGTCCTGTGGCTGGGCCACCTCGGAGGGGCGAGCATGGACGTGTGCTACGAGGTGCGTGACCTGGCCCCCGAAGTGCCTGGTTCGGCGGTGTTCGCGCGGGCCGTGTCGACAGTCGTGCTGGTCGACGCGTCGAGCGGGCGCCCGCGACGGATGAACGAGCAGGAGCGGGCGGCCTGGATGCCCTACCTGGAGGCACCGCTCGAGCTGCGCCGCACGGCCCGGCCGGCCTGATTTGGGACGTCGGTCCCAGGCGCTCGCCGATGGCGTGAGATACCCGAGGGGGTATACAGTCACGGCCCGGAGCGCCGCACCGATGGGGTGCCCGCCACTCGATGGGGAGAGTCCGTTGGCACGAGTCGTGATTCTTGGAGCAGGCATCGCCGGGCACACCGCCGCACTGCATCTTCGGCGCTGGCTGCCCAAGGAGCACGAGGTCGTGGTCGTCTCGCCAGCAGCGAACTGGAACTGGATCCCGTCGAACATCTGGGTCGGCGTCGGGCGGATGACGACCAAGCAGGTTCTGATCCCGCTCGCCCCGATCTACCGGCGCAAGGGCATCACGTTCCACCAGGGCCTGGCCACGACGATCCGCCCGGAGGGCACCGAGGCCGACCCGCGTCCCTCCGTCGAGCTGCGCCGCACCGATGCGGGCCACCAGGACGAGGTCGTGACCCTGACCTACGACTACCTCATCAACGCGACCGGGCCGAAGCTCAACTTCGCCGCGACCCCCGGACTGGGCCCGGACGGCCACTCCTGGTCGGTCTGCACCGCCTCGCACGCCCAGGAGGCCGCGCATGCCCTGGCCGAGGTGATCGCCAAGCTCAAGCGCGGGGAACGCCAGCGTCTGGTGATCGGTACCGGGCACGGAACCTGTACCTGCGAGGGCGCGGCCTTCGAGTACACCTTCAACGTCGAGCAGGCGCTGCGCGAGGCCGGTGTCCGCGAGCTGGCCGACCTCGTCTACCTGACGAACGAGTACGAGCTCGGGGACTTCGGCGTCGACGGTCTGCACTTCGTGCAGCGGGGCTTCACCCAGTCCAGCCAGATGTGGACCGAGTCGCTGTTCCGTGAGCGCGGTGTGCAGGCGATCACCCAGGCGCACGTGCACGAGGTGATGGACGGCAAGCTCCGGTACGAACAGCTCGACGGGGCGGAGCACACGCTGGAGTTCGACTTCGCGATGCTGCTCCCGCCGTTCCGCGGCGCCGACCTCACCGCTCTCGACCGTGCGGGCAACGACATCACCTCGACGATGTTCGCGCCGTCGGGCTTCCTCAAGGTCGATGCCGACTACACGGCCAAACCGTACGAGCAGTGGTCGGCCGACGACTGGCCGCACACCTACGAGTCGATCGCCTACCCCAACATCTTCGCCCCCGGGATCGCCTTCGCCCCGCCGCACCAGATCTCCCGGCCTCGCACCAGCCCGAACGGCACCGTCATCGCACCGGCCCCGCCGCGCACCGGGATGCCCTCGGGCATCATGGCCAAGACCGTGGCGGAGACCATCCGCGACCGGATCGCCGCCGGCCGTACCACCCGCGCCCACGGGGCCTCGATGGCCACCATGGGGGCAGCCTGCGTCGCCTCGGCCGGCTCCGGCCTGCGTGACGGCTCGGCCGCCGCGATGACCATGTTCCCGGTCGTGCCCGACTACGCGAAGTACCCGACGACGGGACGCGACCAGAAGGGCACCTCGGGCGAGATCGGCCTGGCCGGGCACTGGATCAAGTTCATGCTCCACTACCTGTTCATCTACAAGGCCCGGGCCCTGCCGTTCTGGTTCCTCATCCCTGAGTGACCCCGAGACGGGCACCCGTCCCGCACATCACCTGCAGCCCGCTGTCGGCCGACCCACCGAGGACACCATGACCAACAACCAGCCCGTCGACCGCTCATCCGTCGACGTCTCGACCATGGAGCGCATCGCTGCCGCGCCGCTTGCGACCGCGGCCACCCTCCGCCGCCGGAGGAACCTGGTGATCCAGTTCATCAGGTTCGCGCGCATCAACCTGCGGATGCTCGTCGTGATCACGGCCAAGCACAGCTGACGGCCTCAGACAGCTCCGGTCCGTGTCAGCGCCCGCAGCTGGAACGAGCCGATCAGCACCGGGATCCAGGTCGTGACCACCCGGTAGAACAGCACCGTCGGCAGGGCGACGGCCGTGGGGACGCCGAACCCGACGAGCCCTGCGGTCAGGGCCGCCTCGACGGCTCCGACCCCGCCCGGGGTGGGTGCGGCACTCGCGACGCTGCCGGCCACCATGGTGGTGAAGGCCGCGGCGACGGGTCGGCTCGGCTGCCCGAACGCGATCAGGCACGCCCACATGGTCAGCGCGGCCGACGCCGTGGTCCCGGCCGCTCCCGCGACCGCCTGCGCGAGGCGTCGCGGGTCGGTCAGCAGGGACGACAGGTGCCGCACCGCGGGCAGCACCTGGTCGCGGAACAACGTCGTCAGTCGCGTGCGCAGCCGCTGTGAGCTGAGGTACACGATCCCGCTGGCCACGAGCAGGACGACGACGCCGGCGAGCGCCCAGCGCTCCCAGCCGGGTTCCCGGGTCAGCGACTCGCTGCGCGCCCCGAAGGCGAGCAGCAGGGCGAGCATGCCGATGTGGGTGGTGGACTGCACGACCGCCTGCAGCGCGACCGTGCCGGTCGCCAGTGCGGGGTCCAAGCCCTGTGTGGACAGGTAGCGGACGTTGAGGGCCAGGGAGCCGACGCTCGCCGGCGTCACGGTGCCGGTGAACGAGGTGGCGAGCTGCACGCGGACGGTCCGGCGGAACGGGAGCGGCCGCGGAGAGCAGGCCCGCAGCGAGAGCGCCGCGGTGAAGAAGCCGCTGGCAGCGAACAGCACGGCCACCCCGGCCCAGACGGGGTTGCCGTTGCGGACGGCATGGATCATGTCGGGCAGCTCCTCGGCCAGCGCCACCACGACGGCCAGCAGCCCGATGCCGAGCACGCCCCAGACGGCCCTCCACGCCCACCGGTGGCGCCGACCCGAGGGCGGCGGCTCGGCTGCCGCTGTCACAGGTCGGGAACCCGGATCATGCCCTCCTGGGCGATGGAGGCGACCAGGGTGCCGTCGGCGGTGTAGACGCGAGCGGCACCCAGACCACGACCGCCCTGGGCGCTCGGCGCCGACTGCACGTACAGCAGCCATTCGTCCACCCGTGCCGGGCGGTGCCACCACATCGCATGGTCGAGGCTCGCCACCGACAGGCCCGGGTGCGACCAGCTCACCCCCGACCGGCGCAGCACGGGTTCGAGCATCACCTGGTCGCAGGCGAACGCGAGCAGCGCCCGGTGCAGCAGCGGGTCGTCGGGCAGCGGCGCGCGGGCCTTCATCCACACGAGCTGGCGACCGCTGGCGTGCTCGTGCCGCTCGAGGTACAGCGACCCGCCGACGTGCCTCAGGTCGAAGGAGGCGTCCCGGCTCCAGAACCGGGCGACCGGGTCGTCGACGTGTCCGAGGGCGTCCATCGCGGACGGGGTCTGCTCGGGGGACGGGACCAGGGCGGGCATCGGGTCGCAGTTGTCGAAGCCGGGCTGGTCGGCCTGGAACGAGGCGATCGCGGACAGGATCGGGAGCCCGGACTGGAGCGCGTTGACCGCGCGGGAGCTGAAGGACCGGCCGTCGCGCAGCCGGGAGACCTCCAGCTCGACGGGGACATCCAGGCTGCCCGGCCGCAGGAAGTACGCGTGCAGCGAGTGCGGTGCGCGGCCTTCGGGCACCGTCCGCCCGGCAGCGATGAGCACCTGGGCCAGGACCTGGCCACCGAACACCCTCCCGGTGGGGTGCGGGAGGTTCTGCGCCACGAAGGTGTCGGCGCCGGTCGCGGCCGGGTCGAGCACCTCGAGCAGGGTGGCGACCGCGCGGGCGCCCGAGTCGCTCATGCCCGACCCGCCGCGCGATCGGTGAGCGTCTGCACCGCGACAGTGCCGGGGACGGTCGGGTCCGCCGTGTTGCGCAGGAAGTTCGCGGTGCGTTCGAGGTGCTCCCAGAGCTGGGCGGCGTGCTCGGGGGCCAGGGCGAGCTCGTCGAGGGAGATCCGCATGAGTGCGAGCCATCGGTCCCTGGCCTGGCTGTCCAGCCGGAACGCCGCGTGCCGCATGCGCAGGGCGGGGTGCCCCCGGCGGTCCGAGTAGGTGGTGGGGCCGCCCCAGAACTGCTCGAGGAACCAGGTCATGCGGTCGCACGCGCCGGCCAGGTCGTCCGGGTACATCGGGCGCAGCAGGGTGTCGTCGGCCACCTGCTCGTAGAACCGCCCGACGAGTCGGGCAAAGGTCTCATGACCGCCGACGGCGTCGTAGAGGGTCTGCGTGCTCACGGCGCCCACCCTAGAAGGTCCGTCGCCGCGGTGGCGGGCTAGTCTGGGGCGATGAGCAAGGCGGAGCAGATTCTCGCCGCACTGGGGGGTGCGGCCAACGTCGTCGAGCTGGAGCCGTGCATCACCCGGCTGCGGGTCCAGGTGGGCGACGCCGACGTCGTCGATGACGGTGCGCTGAAGGACGCGGGCGCGTTCGGCGTCGTGCGCTCCGGCCGGATCGTCCAGGTGATCGTGGGCCCCGAGGCCGACGACCTCGCCGTCGAGCTCGACCGGCTCCGCTGAGCGCGACCGTGCTCGTCGCCAGTCCCCTCGGCGGGACCGTGCGGGCGATCACGGAGGTGCCCGATCCGGTGTTCGCCGAGCTCATGGTGGGCCCGGGTGTCGCGCTCGTGCCGCGGCCCGTGGCCAGCGATACGGCGTGCGCGCCGTGCCCGGGCGTGGTGGCCGCGGTGCACCCGCACGCATTCGTCGTGGAGACCGCCGACGGCCGGGCGGTCCTGGTGCACGTGGGGATCGACACCGTGCGCCTGCAGGGTCAGGGCTTCACGCTGCACGTGCGTGCCGGCGACACGGTGGTGACCGGTGACCGGATGATCACGTGGTCACCGGTGGACGTGGCCGCTGCGGGGTTGTCGACGCTGTGCCCGGTGATCGCGTTGCAGGCCGATCCGGGCGCGGTCCGTGCCCTGCTCGGGCCGGGCGCCGAGGTGGACCAGGGCGGCCCGCTGCTCGACTGGGCCTGAGGCACAGCGGCCGGGCCTGAGGCACAGCGGCTCGCGCGCATCGGCGCCGTCAGGGCGTCGGGTCCGCGTCCTCCGCGCGATGGCGCACCCACAGGTCCCGTTGGCCGGCCAACGGGATGCCCGCTTCGGTCAGCGCCGCCCGGGCGGCCACCCGCAGTCGGCGGGCAACCTCCCACTGGCGGGCCGGGGAGGTGCGCAGCTGGATCCGCAGCGTCACCGCGTCGAAGGTCAGCCTCTCGATCCCGGTGACCGTCGGCTCACCGTCGACGTCCCCGCCGATGCCCGGATCGGTCGCGACCTGGCGTGCGGCCTCGACCAGCAGTGCGCGCACGGTGTCCAGGTCGGCGAAGTAGTCGACGTCGACCTCGACGGTCGCCTGCGCCCACTCCTGGGTCTTGTTGCCGACCCGGATCATCGATCCGTTGGGGATGAACCAGAGCACACCGTCGGCGTCCCGGATCTTGGTGACCCGCAGCCCGACGGCCTCCACGGTCCCGGTGGCCGGCCCGGCGTCGATCACGTCGCCGACGCCGTACTGGTCCTCAGCGAGCATGAACAGCCCGGTGAGGAAGTCCTTGACGAGGGACTGGGCGCCGAACCCGAGTGCGACGCCGACGATGCCGGCCGATGCGATGAAGGGTGCGAGGTTGATGTTGAGGGCATCCAGCACCAGGAACAGCACGATGCTGCCGACCAGCAGCGAGGCCCCCGAGCGCAGCACCGAGCCGACGGTGCGTGCCCGCTGGGCGCGCCGGGCCGCGAGCAGCGGGTTGGCGCGGGCCAGCACCGAGGTGAGCTCGCGTTCGCCACCGTTGCCCGCCGGCGCGGTGGCCAGTCGGTTGGTGACCGCCGAGATGCCCGAGCGCAGCAGCGCGAGCGTCAGGCCGCCGACCACGAGGTACAGCACGATCCGCAACGGGAGCCCGACGAACCAGGACCACCAGCTCCACACCGAGGTCGGGTCGGTGGGCACCAGGGCGACGCCCGACGGTGCCGGGCTGGGGGTGCCCGTGGCCGCCACGACCACGCTGGCCACCACCCGGCTCACTGCTGCACCCCGAGCCCCGTGCGTTCGGCCACGAACTGCAGCTGCTCGACGCCGAGCGCGATGCTGCGGGACAGCGAACGCCCGGCGTGGCCGACGCCCACCTCACGGCGGATCAGCACAGGTGCGTCCACCGGACGGGCGCTGGTCGCGGCCTGCAACGCCGCGGCCAGCTTGCGCGCGTGCAGCGGGTCGACGCGGGTGTCGCCCTCGAACACGGTGAACAGCGTCGAGGGGTACGCCGTCCCGGGCCGCACCCGGTGGTAGGGGGAGTAGGCGAGCAACCAGTCCAGCTCGGCAGGCACGTCGGCGTCGCCGTACTCCTCGGTCCAGGTGACGCCGAGCCCGAACCGCTGGTAGCGCACCATGTCGAGCAGCGGCGCCGAGCACACGACCGCCGCGTACAGGTCGGGGCGTTGGGTGAGTGCGGCGCCGACCAGCAGTCCTCCGTTCGATCCACCCCAGATCGCCAGCTGCGCACTGGTGGTCCAGCCTGCGTCGACGAGCGCCTGGGCGACGGCGTGGAAGTCGTCGAACACGTGCTGCTTGTTCTCCCGCATGCCGTCGCGGTGCCAGTGCTCACCCTCCTCGGAGCCGCCGCGCAGGTTGGCCACGACGTAGACGCCGCCGGACTCCACCCAGGCCAGGGTGGTGGCCGAGTACCCCGGGTCCATGCCGATCTGGAAGCCGCCGTAGCCGTACAGGATCGTCGGCGCCGGCGCGATCGGGCGGCCGTCGCCGTCGAGTGCCGACGTGGGGGCGATGACGAAGGCGCGCACCGTCGTGCCGTCGGCGCTCGTCGCCTCGATCTGGCGCACGGTGACGGGTGGCACCTGCGCCGGGGCACCGGGCGGGCTCGCCCAGAGCCGGACAGTGCCGTCGGCGTAGCGGTGCACGCTGGGCACGCTCGTGTGGTCGGTGTAGGAGAACCACAGCTCGCCGCCGCCCTCCGGCCGGGTCACGAGGCCGGAGATCGACCCGAGCCCGGGCAGTGCGACGGTCCCCGTCCGGACACCCGTCACCGGGTCGTGCAGGCTCACCTCGCTCACCGCGTGCCGCCGCCAGGAGGCGACGAGCACCTCGGCCGTCGTGCGGGTGCCGCCGCCGTCCAGCAGCGCCACGTCCTCAAGGACCGCCTCGGGGTCCTGGGCGAGCAACGGGTGCCAGACCTGCGGGTCCTCGGGATCCGCCCACGCCAGTCGGCCGCGCGGCGCGTCCAGATCGGTGTGCACGTACAACCGGCCGTCCCGGGCGACCCAGGCGCCCACCTCGGCGTCCAGCCCGACGGCGACCTCGGCGAACACCGGTGCGTCGGCCGGTGAGGCGCTCAGGTCGGCGATCCACACGTCGGTGCGCGGCGCCGTCCCGGCGGAGGCCGAGACCACCAGCCACCGCCCGTCCCGGGACACCTGCACGCCGTAGTAGTTGGTGTGGTCCAGACCGGCGCCGAACACCTCGACGTCCAGGTCCGGGTCGGAGCCGACCAGGTGCAGCCAGAGGCGGCGGTGGTACTGCTCCTCACCGGCCGGGACCAGGTCCGGAGCCAGCCGGCGCACGTAGTAGAACGCCCGACCGCCCGGCAGCCAGGCGACGGGGGAGTAGCGGGTGCGGTCGATCGGTCCGTCGACGTCCAGCCCGGAGGCCACGTCCAGCACCCGGAGCACCGACTCCTCGGTGCCGCCGCTGGACACCTGGTACGCGAGCAGGTCGCCCTCCTTGGACGGCTGCCAGGCGTCGAGCGTCGTCGTCCCGGCGGGGTCGAGCGCGATCGGGTCGACCAGCACCCGCTCGTCGTCGGCCTCGTGCACGATGACGACGCCGTGCTCCTGGTCTCCCGCCCGCCGGGAGGCGAACCACCGGTCGCCGCGCCAGGCCGGGGCCGAGACGTGCCCGGCACCCAGCAGCTCACGCATCCGCGCGGTCAGCTGTTCGGAGGCGAACGGCCCGCCCGCCAGGCGTTCGACGATCGAGGCCCGGACCGTCCCGTAGAGCTCGTCCTGGGCGGCCGACCACCGCCGCGTGGACTCGGCGTCCGCGTCCTCCAGCCAGCGGTACGGGTCGGGCACCGGGCGACCGTGGAGGTCCTCGACGAGGTCCGTGCGGTCGGCCGGGGGGTAGGAGGCGGGGATCGTCACGCAGGCAGGCTACGACGAGCGGCGCGCAGGTCCGCAGCCACCCCGCCGGACGGCCGCGCCGTGGCAGGATCACGCACGTGAGTGACCAGCCCGACGCCCCGACGCAGGCCCTCGAACGTCTGGCCGAGGCCTACTCGGTGAGTACGGAGTACTGGAGCCACGGCGGCACGTTGCAGCGCTGCTCGACCTCGACGCTCGTCGGCGTGCTGGCGGCTCTCGGCGTGGACGCCTCGACCCCCGAGCGGGTCGAGGTCGCCCTGGCCCACCGGATCAGCGACGAGTGGCGTCGGCCCCTCCCACCGATCGTCGTCCAGCGGTCCGGCGAGAGCGTCCGGGTGCCGGTGCACGTGATCGACGGGGACCCGGTGACCTGCGTCGTCGAGCTCGAGGCCGAGGCCGGGACGGTGTCCCTGGCGCAGGCCGACGTGTTCGTCGAACCGCGTCGGGTGGACGGTCGGCTGATCGGTCGGGCCACCTTCGAGATCCCCGGTGACCTTCCCCTCGGCTGGCACGAGCTGGTGGCCGATGTGCCGGGTGGCCCGGTCCGGACCACCCTCGTCGTCGTTCCGCACCACCTGGACCTGCCCCCCGAGCTCGCCGCTGGGCGCGGCTGGGGTCTGATGGCCCAGCTGTACTCCGTGCGGTCGAGCCGCTCGTGGGGCATCGGCGACCTGGCCGACCTCGCCGAGATCGCCGACCTGTTCGGTCGGCTGGGCGGCGACTTCGTGCTGGTCAACCCGCTGCACGCGGCAGAACCGGTCACGCCGATGACGCCGAGCCCGTACCTGCCCACCACCCGCCGGTTCGTGAACCCGGTCTACATCAGGGTCGAGGAGGTCCCCGAGGCCGGGTACCTGACCTCGGCCGAGCGGGCGCTCGTCGACTGGGCCGCCGAGCCGGCGCGGGCCCTGAACACCGATCCGCGGGCCGTCGACCGCGACGTCGCCTGGACGGCGAAGCGGGCGGCGCTCGAGGTCGTGTTCACGGCGCCGCGTCCACCGTCGCGGCAGCGGGCGTTCGAGCGGTTCGTGGCCCAGGAGGGGCCCGGGCTCGCCACGTTCGCGCTGTGGTGCGCGATCGCCGAGAAGTACGCGGGTTCGCCGTGGCCGGAGCCGGCCCGCGACCCGGGCAGCCCGTTCGTCGCACGGCTGCGCGACGAGCTGGCGGACCGGGTCGAGTTCTACGAGTGGTTGCAGTGGGTGGCCGACGAGCAGCTGGCGCACGCCCAGCGCACGGCCCGTGAGGCGGGTATGGCGCTCGGCGTCATGCACGACCTGGCGGTGGGGGTGCACCCGGACGGTGCTGACGTCTGGGCGCTCGGGGAGGTGCTGACCCGTGGGGCGACGGTGGGCGCACCGCCCGACATGTACAACCAGCAGGGCCAGAACTGGTCCCAGCCGCCGTGGCATCCCGACGCCCTGGCGCGCCAGGCCTACCGCCCGTACCGGGACATGCTGCGCACGGTGCTGCGGCACGCGGGTGCGCTGCGCATCGACCACGTCATCGGGCTGTTCCGGCTGTGGTGGATCCCCACCGGGCACGGCGCCGACCAGGGCGCCTACGTGCGCTACGACCACGAGGCCCTGGTCGGCATCCTCATGCTGGAGGCCGCGCGCGCCGGGGCCGTCGTCGTCGGCGAGGACCTGGGGACGGTCGAACCGTGGGTGCGGGACTTCCTGGCCGAGCGGGGAATCCTGGGGACGGCGGTGCTCTGGTTCGAGCACGAGGGTGACCGGCCGCTTCCGCCCGAGCGCTGGCGCCGGCAGCAGCTGGCCACCGTGACGACCCACGACCTGCCGCCGACGGCGGGCTACCTGGCCGGTGAGCACGTGACGCTGCGCGACCGACTCGGCCTGCTCGCCGAACCGGTCGCCGTGGTGCGTGCCCGCGCGGCGCGCGAACGCGAGGCGATGCTGACCGCGCTGCGCGAGCGGGGTCTGCTCGGCGCCGACCCCTCGGAGCGTGAGGTGGTCGAGGCCATGCACCGGTATGTGCTCGCCACCCCCGCGGCCCTGGTCGGCGTCGCCCTGGTCGACGCCGTCGGGGAGCGTCGGGCCCAGAACCAGCCCGGCACCGACCGGCAGTACCCCAACTGGAAGGTGCCGCTGGGTGACTCCTCGGGCACCGTGGTGCTCATCGACGACCTGGCGGGCAACGCCCGGCTGCAGTCGCTGGTGGCGGTGCTCCAGTCGCCCTGAGGCAGGCTCAGCCCGCGGCGCGGTCGGCGGCCTGGGCGGCCAGCGCGCGTCGTACGGCATCGCGTGACTCGGTGACCAGTCGGCGCATGGCGGCGACCGAGCCGGGGTGCTCGGCGAGCCACCGGTCGGTCTCGGCCAACAGGTCGACCTGCGGGTCGCCGGCCAGCGAGAGCGGGAACATGCCCTCGACGACGCCCTGCGCCATCTCGTTGCTGCGGGTGGCCCAGACGCGCTCGATCGCCGCGAAGTAGGGCTGCACGTAGGGCCTCAGCAGCTCCGGGTCGTGGGCCCGGCCGAAGCCCAGGGTGGTCGCCGCCTGCTGGGCGTTGGTGAGCGAACCGTGCTCGACCACGGCCTGCCACGCGGCGGCCTTGGCGGCGGACGTGGGGACCGCAGCCCGGGCCAGCGCCGCCGAGCGCACGCCGGTGGCCGACGGGTCCCTCACGAGCTCGGCGGTGATCCGGTCCTCGCCGGCGCGCCCGCCGGCGACGAGAGCGGTGAGCAGGTCCCAGCGCAGATCGGCGTCGACCGTCAGCCCCGGCAGCGAGCTGTGCCCCGACAGGAGTGCGTCGAGCACGTCGAGCACGCGGTCGGTCCGGCCGTGCCGGGCGACGGCCCGGAGCACCTGGAGGCGCACGTCGGCGTCGGTGCCCTCGCGGTGCACGAGCTCGAGCATCCGGTCCACCACCCGGTCGGTCACGGCGGGGCGTCGCTCGGGGGCGACCCACAGGTCCAGGGTCGTCGCGAGCTGGCGGAGCATCACCAGGACCAGGCTGGAGTCGGTCGCCCAGTCCAGCGCGTCGCCGACGGCCTCGACGAACTGGCTCGCCGGCAGCTCGCCGTCGCGGGTGGCGTCCCACAGACAGCTCCACACGACGGCGCGGGCGAGCGGGTCGTCCAGATCGGCCAGGTGGGCCGTGGCCGTGCTCAGCGACTGCGGGTCGAGCCGCACCCGGGCGTACGTGAGGTCGTCGTCGTTGACCAGGAGGACGGCAGGCACCGGGCGGCCGATGAGCTGGGGCACCTCCGTCACGGCGCCGACCATGTCGATCTCCGTGCGCCACGTGCGGATCAGTCGTCCGTCGACCAGGTCGTAGGCGCCGAGCGCGAGCCGGTGCGGCGGCAGCACCATCTGCGCCGACGGGGCCTCCTGGACCACGGCCGCCGCGGTCAGCACACCGTCACGGCTCTCCAGCCGGGGACGCAGCAGCGTGACGCCGGACTGCTGCAACCACACGGCCGACCAGGCGCTCAGATCGCGTCCGCTCGTGGCCTCCAGCCGGGTGAGCAGGTCCTTGAGCTCGGTGTTGCCCCAGGCGTGCGCCTCGAAGTAGTCACGAACCCCGGCCAGGAACGCCTCCTCGCCGACCCACGCGACGAGCTGACGCAGCACGGAGGCGCCCTTGGCGTAGGTGATGCCGTCGAAGTTGACCTCGACGTCCTCCAGGTCACGCATGTCGGCCACGATCGGGTGCGTGGTCGGCAGCTGGTCCTGCTGGTAGGCCCACGCCTTCTCCCGCGAGGCGAACGTGGCCCACACGCCGGTCCAGCGGGTCGCGCGCGCGGTGGCGAGGGTGCTCATGAACTCGGCGAACGACTCGTTGAGCCACAGGTCGTCCCACCAGCGCATCGTCACCAGATCGCCGAACCACATGTGCGCCAGCTCGTGCAGGATCGTCACGGCCCGGCGCTCGACCGTCGCGTCGGGCACCGCCGACCGGAAGACGTACGACTCGGCGAACGTGACCGCGCCGGCGTTCTCCATCGCACCGGCGTTGAACTCGGGGACGAAGAGCTGGTCGTAGGTGCTGAACGGGTACGGCCGGCCGAACGCCTCCTCGAAGAAAACGAAGCCCGCCCGGGTGACCGCCATCACGTCGGGGGCGTCGAGGTAGGGCGCGAGCGAGGCGCGGCAGTACACGCCCAACGGGATGGTGCGCCCGTCGCTGCTGGTCAGCTCGCCGTGCACCGCGTGGTAGGGCCCGGCGACGACCGCCGTCACGTACGTCGCGAGCGGTGGGGTGGGGGGGAAGTGCCACACCGCGCCGTCCTCGGTCGCGGTGGGTTCGCCGTCGGGCGCCTCGTTCGAGACGACCGTCCACCCGGCGGGTGCGGTCACCGTCAGCTCGAAGGTCGCCTTGAGGTCCGGCTGGTCGAAGCAGGCCATCACGCGGCGGGCATCGGCCACCTCGAACTGGCTGTACAGGTACACCTGCTCGTCGACCGGGTCCACGAACCGGTGGAGCCCCTCACCGCTGCGGGTGTACTCGCAGTCGGCGACCACGCGCAGCACGTTCTGCGCCGCGAGCGGTCCGATGGCCACCCGACCGTCGGTGACCGTCGCGGCCACGTCCAGCTCCCGGCCGTTGAGCTCGACGGTGCGGACCTTGCGCGCGATCAGGTCGATGAAGGTGGTGGCACCGGCCACGGCCGCGAACCTGGCGACGGTCGTGGAGCCGAAGACGTCCGGTCCGCGGGTCAGGTCGAGGTCGACCTGGTACGAGCCGGTCGTCACGACGGCAGAACGGGTCCCCGCCTCGTCACGGGTCAGGTTGCGTTCGGGCACGTCGTCGTCCTTCGTCCGGGCCCCGGCCGCAGGCCGCAGCATGGCATGGTCGTGGCAGATCATCACACGGACGTGACCGGGGCCTGTGCTCAACCTGTGCGGTCTCACCCGGACGTGGCGGCTGGGAGCCGCTTCGTGTGAGATGGACGGGGCCCTCGAGAGGAGCAGATCGTGCAGGACCAACGCCGCCGGACCGTCATCGTCGTCCTCGCGGTGTTCGACGCGCTCGCCCTGCTGACCATCGCGTTCCTGGTGCTGCGTGGGTTCGAGGCCGGTCGCACGGTCGCCGTGCCGCCGAGCGCGACCGGCTCGGCGTCGTCGACGCCCACGGCCACGGACGCCCCGGTCACCTTCGCGCTGCCGTCCGGGAACATCTCCTGCACGCTCGCGGCCGACGGGGCAACCTGCACGATCGGCGACATCGCCTTCACGGCGACCCCGGCGGCCGGGTGCACCGGTTCGGCCGGGCACGTGGTGCTGCTCGACCGGACCGGGGTGACCACGCCGTGCACCACCGGGACGGCGACGGTGGCGGCGGACGCGCTCGTGATGGCCTACGGCACCAGCCGCACCGTCGGCGACTACACCTGCGCGAGCGCGACCACCGGGGTCACCTGCACCCGCGGCGACGGGGCAGGGTTCCGCCTCTCGCGGACCGCGCTGACGGTGCTGCCCTGAGCCGGCTCACCAGATCCGGACCCGGTCGCCAGGAGCCAGGTACATCGGGTCGCCGGGCTGCACGTCGAACGCCGCGTAGAACTCGTCGAGGTTGCGGACCACACCGTTGCAGCGGAACTCGTCGGGGGAGTGCGGGTCGGTCGCGAGCCGCCGGATGACCTCCTCGTCACGGCCCTTGGAACGCCAGCACGCCGCCCAGCCGAGGAAGATCCGCTGCGCCGCCGTGAGGCCGTCGATCACCGGCCCCTCCGCCAGGGGGCGCCCGAGCGCGATCCGGTAGGCGCGGATCGCGATGCTGAGCCCGCCGAGGTCGCCGATGTTCTCCCCGATGGTGAGTGCGCCGTTCACGTGCTGATCGCCGCCGAGCTGGGCCGGGACGAACGCCGCGTACTGGTCGACCAGCGCCGCGGTGCGACGTTCGAACTCGGTGCGGTCCTGAGCGGTCCACCAGTCGGCGAGCGCACCGGTGCCGTCGTACTTGCTGCCCTGGTCGTCGAAGCCGTGCCCGATCTCGTGGCCGATGATCGCCCCGATGCCGCCGTAGTTGACCGCGTCGTCGGCGGTCGCGTCGAACACCGGTGGCTGCAGGATCGCGGCCGGGAAGACGATCTCGTTCATCCCCGGGTTGTAGTAGGCGTTCACGGTCTGCGGGGTCATGAACCACTCCTCGCGGTCCACGGGCCGGCCGATCTTCGCGAGCTCGTAGTCCTGCGCCCAGACCGTGGCCTGGCGGACGTTGCCGACCAGGTCCGTCGGGTCGACCACGAGCGAGCCGTAGTCGCGCCAGCGGCTGGGGTAGCCGATCTTGGGGGTGAAGGCGTCGAGCTTGGCGAGGGCCTTCGCCCGGGTGTCCTCGCCCATCCAGTCCAGCCCGGCGATCGACTCGCGGTAGGCCTCGACGAGGTGGGCGACGAGGGTGTCCATCCGGGCCTTGTGGGTCGGGGGGAAGTGCCGTTCGACGTAGATCTTCCCGACGGCCTCACCCATCGCGCCCTCGACCAGGGACACCCCGCGCTTCCACCGCTCGCGCAGCTCCTGGGCACCGGTGAGGGTGCGCCCGTAGAACTCGAAGTTGGCCTGCGTGAGCTCGGCGCCCAGGTACGGCGCGCGTGCCGTCACCAGGTGGAAGCGGAGCCAGTCGGCCCAGGCCTGCGGCGGCGCGCTCGCCCAGAGCTCGGCGAACCCCTCGGCGAAGGTCGGCTCGCGCACCACCAGGTGGTCCATCGTCCCGGCCGGTGCGCCGAGCGCCTCGACCCACGTCGGCCAGTCGAACTGCGGGGCGCGTGCGGTGAGCTCGGTCAGGGTGACCGGGTTGTAGGTCAGGTCGGCGTCGCGATCCTTCACGACGTCCCAGTGGTGGGTAGCCAGCGCTGTCTCGAGGTCCACCACGCGGTCGGCGGCGTCGCGCGCGGCGGTCTCGTCGGGGACGGCACCGGCCAGCAGCAGCATCCGGGCGATGTGCGGGCGGTAGGCGGCCAGGAACGACGCGTACTGCGGGTCGCGGTAGTACGACTCGTCGGGAAGCCCGAGGCCGCCCTGCATGAGGTAGACGACGTAGCGCTGCGGGTCACGGGCGTCGTTGTCGACCCAGAACCCGACGGCGCCACCGGCACCGGTCCGCTGCAGCGCACCCAGCGCGCGGACGAGCCCGTCCGGGTCGGTGGCGCCCTCGATCAGCGCGAGGTCCTCGGCGAGCGGGCTGAGCCCGGCCGCCTCGATGGCCTCGGTGTCCATGAAGCTGGCGTACAGCGCGCCGACCTTGCCGGCTTCGGAGTCCGCGGCGGCGCTCCCGGCGGCGCCCTGCCGACCGGCCTCGGCGATGATCTCCCGGACCTGCTCCTCGGCCTGGTCCCGCAGCGCGCGCAGCGCACCGTCGAACGCCCGGTCGGGCGGGATGGTGTGACCGGCGATCCAGCGCCCGTTCACGTACCGGTAGAGGTCGTCCTGGGGCCGCGTGGCCGGGTCCAGGCTGGACAAGTCGATACCGCTGTGAGCCATGCCCCAACCTTAGGGATCGACCTGCACCGTGCGCGTCCACCGTCGGGCAAGATGGGCCCATGCGCATCCACGTCGCCGCCGACCATGCCGGGTACGAGCTCAAAGAGGCGCTCGTCGCACATCTGCGCGGAGCCGGTCACGATGTCGTCGACCACGGCGCCCACGAGTACGACCCGCAGGACGACTACCCGGCCGTCTGCATCGCGGCGGCCCAGGCCGCGGTCGCCGAGCCGGGCAGCCTGGGCGTGGTGATCGGCGGGTCCGGGAACGGTGAGCAGATCGCCGCCAACAAGGTCCCGGGTGCGCGCGCCGCACTGGCCTGGAATGCCGCGACCGCCGAGCTGGCCCGCCAGCACAACGACGCGAACGTCGTCGCGATCGGCGCCCGGCAGCACACCATCGACGAGGCCCTCGACCTGGTCGACAGGTTCGTCGGCGAGCCCTTCAGCGGTGACCCCCGCCACCAGCGTCGGATCGACGAGGTCACCGCGTTCGAGCGTTCACGCGAGCGCGGCTGAACCACCCGGCGGCGTCCCGCGGGCCGGGACGCCGCAGCGGCGGGCGCCGCACGGCTCGGATGTGCCCAGGTTCCGCGCTCAGAAGCCCCAGTCGCACAGCGGTGCGCGCGGCGAGGCGAAGGCCACCGTCGCGGCATCGACGGAACCGGCGGTCCGTTCGTCGACCAGGCCCGCATCGGCGAGCGCGCGCAGGCTGCGTCCGCCCAGGTAGGTGGCGCCGAGCTCGCGGATGTCGAGCGTGAGGTCGGCGGTGGCGGACGTCGTCGTCACCGTCGCGGCACCCGTCGGGTCCACGACCAGCCGCCAGCGTCCGGCGTTGTGCTCGATGAGGGAGTCGGCGACCTCCAGGACGATGTCGAGCGGGCCGCTGTAGGTGCGCGCGGCCAGTGCGGCCGGGAGGTCGACGAGCCGTAGCCACAGGTTGTCGGAGAGCCGGGGCGTGGCGGCCCGCCGGTCGACGAGGAGCTGGAGGACCGGGTCGTCGACGGCGAGCCTGGGGGAGTCCACGCGCCAGGTCAGGTCGAGGTCGAGCAGGAACGACCAGAGTCGGTGCGTCGCCGCGGCGTCGAGCGTGGCGATCTCCTGGACGGCCACCGTGGACCTGGGCCCGGCAGGTTCCCACGCCTCGTGCCGGCGCAGCAGGGCGTAGCCGCGGAGCCGGTCGTCCCGGTCGTGCACCGTGGCCAGCCGCAGGGGCTCCCCGCCGTGGCGGGACCCCGGCGGGTCGAACACCCGCAGCTCGCGGAGCACGGCACTGTCGCGTGTGACGGCGCCCGGTCGGCCCGCGACCGCGGCGCGGTGGACCGCGTCCAGGCGCTCGACGTCGCCGGCACCGGCGGACCCGAATCGGACGGTCAGCTCCGCGGAGCCGGGCATGGGGCGCAGCGCCGCGCGCCGCGGGGCACTGATCCGGACCTCGTCGGCGGCGGACCCGTACCCGAACCTGCCGTAGATCGCGGCCTCGGCCGCGAACAGCGTCGAGACCGGCTCGCCGCGCGCCGCACAACGCTGCAGATGGGTGTCGATCATGGCGCTGAGCAGGCCGCGGCGGCGGTGGGCCGGGTGCACGCCGACCCAGGTCAGCCCGGCGCACGGAACGGTCGCACCCGGCACCGTCAGCGCGAACTCGTACGAACCGTGCATGGCCGCCAGGGTCCCGTCGGGCGCATCCACCGCGAGGCTGCGGTCGACGGGCACCGGGTACGGCCACCGGGCCGCGGTCTCGTCGTCGAGCCCGTTGGGGAAGACGAGGCGGTCGAAGGCGAGCAGCTCGGGGACGA
>JAHIJU010000471.1 GCA_018898235.1 Actinomycetota bacterium
CCCGACCACGCCGATCTTCGCCCCGGGCAGGAAGTTGAGCGAGACGTCGTCGAGGATGACCTTGTCCCCGTGCGCCTTGCGCGCCTTGTACATGGTGTAGATGAACTCAGCCACAGCCTGCCTGTCCGCTTCGCCTCTTCGTGCCGACCACCAGGACGGTGACCGCGCGCGGGCGGCGCCGGGCCCGGTTCGTCGAGGTTCCGGGACCAGCGCCACCGCCGGTGTTTGCGCCGCCCAGCCTAGGCGATGACCTGTCGGCAGTCAGTGCGGGGCCCCGCCTCACCCGGCGAGCGCCACCGGGTACTCCTCGATCTCGGACGCCTGATCGGGGCCCATCGGTTCGGGTTCGGGGGAATCCTCACGACCCACCGGCCCGGCCTCCGGTGCCTCGACCAGCACCGTGACATCGGTGGGCGATGCATCCGCGACCGGTCGGGTGAAGTGGGTCTGGCCGTAGCGCAGATCGTGCCCGAGCGTCTCGGCCGCGATCGCCAGATCGGTCATCGCGGTCCCGTCGGCCGCGGTCCACTCCTGCGCCGACAACCGGCCGGACACCACCACCGGGTCCCCCTTGCGCAGCGAGCGCGCCGCGTTGTCAGCCGTCGCCCGCCACGCCTTGACCGTGTACCACTGGGTCACGCCGTCGCTCCAGGCGTTGTCGGCACCGCGTCGGCTCGGGGTCACGGCGAGCCGGAAGCTGACGAACGAGGCCCGCCCGTCCCGCTCACCCCGGTAGCTGAGCCCGGTTGCCACCCGCCCACGCAGGACGAGGTTCGGTTCGTTGGTGTTCATCGTGACTCCTGTTCGCACAGTCGCCCCGTGGGACCGGGGCGCTCACGGACAGGGTCATGCGCCCGACGCCCCGCCCGGCCGGGGTCCCGCCGTTCGCGTGGACCGACGGGCTCGGCGGGCGGCTGGGGACCGCTGGTGTCAGTCGCCGACCCGCGTCGCCTCGACCAGACCGCGCAGCCGGGCGTGCCGGGCCAACACATCCGTCGTCGGATCGGCCAGCCGCGCCCTCGCGACGGCGTCGATCACCGCGCGGCCCTCACGTCCGACCCGCTCCGCCTGACGCCGGGCGTCGACCCGTCGGCCCACCGTCCCGGCCACCATCACCAGCGCGCCGAGCACCACCGCACCCGCCGCGGCGGGCAGGGCCCAGACCGGCAACCGTTCGAACCCCACCGCGGCGTAGGCCACACCCGCGCCGGCGACCGCCAGCACCATGAGCCCGAACCCCGCCCACCACGCGGCCCGCGCCGCACGGTTCCGGCGCACCCCGAGCGTCACGGCCGACAGCGCCTCGGCCACCGCCATCCGCAGCTCGGCCGGGGTCGCGACCCGCCCCGTCACCTCATCGGCCCACGCGGGCAGCAGGTCACCCGTCGTCCGGGTCAGCCACTGCGAACGGGCCAGCTCGGCGCCGTCGTCGTGCACGCTCCCGAACCCGTCGGGCAGCGCCGTCCCGCTGCGCAGGGCGGCCACCACCGCATCACTCACGGCCCGCAGCCCGGCGGCCCCGGCCAGCGTGTCCACCACCGCGGACACGTCGTCATCATCCGGAGGCCGGACCGACGGGCCGAGCGAGGCGACCACCGTGGCTGCGACGTCACGAACCTCAGCGGCCGCATGCGTGGCCGCGGAGGAACGCCTCGCCACCACCTGTTCGAGCCGTTCACGGAGCTCGACCACACCCTCACCGGTGACCGCCGAGACGCCCAGGAGCGGCACCTCGACCAGCCCGTCCTCCGCCAGCAGCCGGGCCAGGTCCTCGACCAGCGCGTCACGCTGGTCGACCGGAACCGTGTCCACCTGGTTGAGGACCACCACGGTGGACTCCTCATGGCCGACGAGATCCCGCAGGTACCCGGTGTGCAACGCATCGTCGGCGTACTTCTGCGGGTCGACGACCCACAGCACGAGGTCCGCGTAGGGAAGCACCCGGTCGACCACCTCACGGTGGGTCGCCTCCACCGAGTCATGGTCCGGAAGGTCCAGCAGGACCAGCCCGGCCAACGAGGCCTCCTCGTCGCCGTCCAGCAGGCTCTCGCGCTGGATGCGTCGGTGCCGGTCCACGCCCAACCAGTCGAGCAGGGCATCGCCGTCGGGGCCCCACACGCAGGCCGAGGGAAGTGCGGTGGTGGGCCGGGTGTCCCCGACATCGGCGAACTGGAGCCGCGTGACGGCGTTGAAGAGACTCGACTTCCCGGAGCCGGTCCCACCGACGATCGCCACGACCGTGCGGTCGACCCCCAGGGCGAGCCGGTCGGTGATCCGGGCGAGCGCCGCGTCCGCCTTCGCCGTGACCACCGGGTCGATCACATCCCGCGCCTGCTCCAGCGCCACCTGCAGGTCACGCACCCGCCGCGAGATCTCCGCGGTCACCGCGCCGTGCAGAACCCCCACGGTCCCGCCGACGGGCTCCGGCCGCACCTGCCCAGGAAGGGCCGCACCGGTGGCCGGATCGGATGTGTCGTCGGCGCGCCCGACCTGTGAGGTCATGTCAGCTCCTTGAGCACGGCCAGGCGCAGACGCAGGCGCGATGCCGCATCCGCCGCGAGGTCAGGGTCGGCGAGCACCGGATCGGCGACACCGGACTCGGCGTCGATCTGGGCACCCACCCGGTCGGCCAGGTCGTCGCGCAGCCGGACCACCAGGCCGGCACCCGCGGCACCCAGCAGGGCACCGGCCAGACGCTCGGCCGCGACGACCCCGGATGCCCCCGCAAGCGCCACGGCCGCGACGGTCTCGACGCCCACCGACCTGGCCAGCGCGGCGCGGCGACGGTCGTCCAGCAGGGCCGGCAGGCGATCGTCGCCCACGCCCTCCAGCAGGGCACGGGCCAACCGCAGACCGCCCGATGTCCAGTCCGCGGCGGACTGCGCTGCCGCCCCCGCACGCAGGCTCTCGCCGACCTGGGTCGGAGCCACCGCGAGCAGCGCACCGGCACCACGCGGCGCATCGGCACTGCTCAACGCCCGGAGCACGGCTTCACGCGCCCGCTCACCGGCGACCAGCAACGTGAGCGTCACCCCCGCCTCGAGGTCCTCGAGCAACGGACGCACAGCGGCCGCGCGACTGCGGCCGTCCCGGGCCGAACCGCGCACGGCCCCACGTCCCGAGACCGGCCGGGCCAGTGCACCTCCGCGTGCCGTGAGCTCGAGCCAACGCGCCCGGACACCGCCATCGGCCACCCGTCCCGCCCGCACCTGGTCAACAGCCGCCACCCGCACCGGGGTCAGGGCCGCGGTGATCGCGACATCGATCTCCTGCGCAGCGTCCGCCTGGTCCTGGACGGCCTCGGCCAGCTCGTCGACCCAGCCCCGCAGCGCCTCGAGGGCACCGTGCAGCGTGCGGGCGACGACCGTACGGGCGCGGTCCGGCCCGGCCAGCGTCGACATCCACCGGGTGATCGGCGCCACGGCACCGGGGGCGAGCAGCCCGGAGTGCGGTCCCGCATCGGGGACCGCGAACAGCGGCGCATCGACGAGACCGCGCTCACGCATCCGTTCGAGAAGGTCACGCCGCACCTTCGGGAGCGAGGCCGCGGGCACCCGGTTGAGCACCATCGCCACCGTCGTGCCACGTTCCGCCGCCGCACCGAGCACCTGCCACGGCAGCGCGTCGCCGTACCTGGTCGCCGTGGTGACGAACAGCCACAGATCGGCGGACTCCAGCAGCCGGTGCGCCCACTCCCGGTTCTCCTCGACGACCGAGTCCAGGTCAGGGGCGTCCAGGAGCGCGATGCCACGCGGCACCGCCTCGTGCGCGACCACGACGACGGCCTCCATCACGGGGTGGTGGCCGAGCAGCTCGGCATCGTCCGGGTGGTGCACGAGGACGGCCTGACGTGTGGTGGGCCGCAGCACCCCGGCCGCCGACACCTCGGCCCCCACCAGCGAGTTCACCAACGTCGACTTACCGGCGCCCGTCGACCCGGCCACCACCACGACCGCCGGTGCCGACAGCTCCGTCAGACGCGGGATGAGGTGCTCGCCGAGCTGGTCGACCAGCCGCGCACGTGAGGCTGCGGCCGATGCGGAGCCCGGCAGGTGCAACGGGAACCTGGTCCGCTCGGCGTCGCGACGAAGATCGCGCACAGCCTCGAGCAGGGATGCAGCGGCCAGGGGTCTGGCGAGCATCCGACGTGGGTCGTCGGCACCGTCAGCCACGCGCGCTCCGCTCCTTCGTGCACCCGACGTCCAGCACCCCGGTCCCGCACCTGGGCACATTGTCCCGGTCTCGCCGGTTCACGGCGACCCGCCACGCGGGACACTACGCTGGCACAGCGCCCAGCGGCGCCCGTTCGATCACCGGCCCCCGTAGCTCAACGGATAGAGCAACGGCCTTCTAATCCGCAGGTTGGCGGTTCGAGTCCGCCCGGGGGCACCCTTCTGGCTCCGGCCACGCCGGCGCTCATCCGGCCGTCGTGCCCTGCCCTCAGCACCCGAAAATGACGTGACGTACGCCACTGCCCTCTGCTGTGCTGGTGCACACCACACCAACGACTCGGCCCTCGTCGGGGCCCCGTCCGCCATGCCCTGGAGGGCCGAGATGAACCCCATGATGACGATCGACCTCGCCCGGCTCGAACACACGGAGCGGGTCGACCGCACCTCCCTCGACCGAGTACGCCGAACCTCGGAGCGCGAACGCCGCGCCCCGAGCCGCCCGCCGGACCGTCGGCCCCTGTGACGGCCCCGACGAACCCTGCGAAGCGCGGGTCGCCCCCGGTGGGCGGCCCGCGCTTCGCGCATCCACGCGCGGTGGCACGATGCTCGTCGTGACACGGCTCGTGGGCGGCAGGCGCTAGTGGGACGCCATTCGGCGTCCGGCCCGGTCACGCCACCGCCCGACGACGAGCGACCGCCGGCGCCCGGTCCCACCGTGGCCGACGACCGGACCGTGGCCCCGCGTACCGTCGCCGGACCGACACCGGCCCGAGGGACGGCCGCTGCACGGGTCCCGCCGGCTCCGCCACCGCTGCCCGCTCCGCTGGCCCCGCCCAGGCCGCCCGGGGCGTCGCCCGTCCTGCCCGCACTGCCGGGGCCGATGCGCGCCGCAGCCGCCCCCTCCCCCCAGCCCGAGACCGCGGAGCCGCCGCGCGACGAGCCGGCAGCGGTGGACGAACCCGCAGGTCCGCTGCGGGTCTGGGTCGAGCGCGCCGCGCTCGCCCTCGCCTCGGCCGGTGCAGGGCTGCTGGTCGCGCGGTGGGCCGGGACGAGCTGGACCACAGCCGCCGCGATCGCCGGGATCCTGCTCGTGGTGGTCCCGGCGGCCGCCTGGGCAGCCGCTTCGGTGCCCGGCCCGGACGATCCCGAGAACTAGGCTGGCGCGATGAGCACCACGTCCTCCACCACTGCCGACCCGTCCAGCAACGACCGCATCGTCTGGATCGACTGCGAGATGACCGGCCTCGACCTGGGCGCCGATGCCCTGGTGGAGGTTGCCGTCGTCGTCACCGACTCCGAGCTGCGGGTGCTGGGCGACGGCGTCGACGTCGTCATCGCACCGCCGCTGCAGGCGCTGACCCAGATGGGCGACTTCGTCCGCACGATGCACACCAGCTCAGGGCTGCTCGACGCCCTCGCCGACGGCACGACCCTCGCGGACGCGCAGGCGCAGGCGCTGGCCTACATCCGGCAGTGGGTGCCGGAGCCCCGCAAGGCGCCGCTGGCCGGGAACTCGGTCGGCACCGACAAGACGTTCCTCGACCGCGACATGCCCGAGCTCATCGGGCACCTGCACTACCGCGTCATCGACGTCTCGAGCATCAAGGAGCTCGCCCGGCGCTGGTACCCGCGCGTCTACTTCGCCTCGCCGGACAAGCACGGCGGCCACCGCGCACTGGCCGACATCCTCGAGTCCATCGACGAGCTGCGCTACTACCGCGCCGCCCTGATGCCGGCTGCGCCCGGACCGGACTCGGCCTCGGCGCGCAAGATCGCCGCCCAGGTCGTGGCCACCTCGGTCGCCAGGACGCCCGACACCACGCCCTGACCTCGCGACCGTCCACCCGATGATCGCCTCCGACCGCCCGGACCGGCCCGGATCGGAGCGGGCGACGATACGGTGCTCTGGACGCAGAGGAGGCACCGTGGCACAGGCGATGCGAACCACCACCGTCGCCCTCATCGGGCTCCTCGCCCTGGGCCTGACGGGATGCAGCCGCGGCTCGACCCACGACATCGTGGTGAATGCCGAGGCCGCCAGTCCCGCGGCGGTGACGCCGGCCCCCACCGTCGCGGGCACGACGACCGACCCGCTGCGCCCGGGACAGTCGCGCGTCCTCGTCGCGGGCTCGGCGTGGACCGTGGCGCTGCTCTCGACCAACCTCGACGCCGCGGTCCCGACCACGACCGCGGTCCCGGACGACCGGCGCCCGCGCCAGGACGAGACCTTCGTCGTCGGGACGTTCTCGCTCACCGTCTCCGCCGCAGCCGTGGCGGCCCAGGGCGGTGACCTCGCCACGGAGGGCACCTCCGCCTGGCAGTCGTTGACGTACTCGTACGTGGGGGCCGACGGCACCGCCTACAACGGGTCGACAGGCACCCCCTGTGCCACGGCCACGGCGCTGATCATGGCCGAGCCCCTGTGGGCGGACGGGGACACGGCCACCGGCGACGTGTGCGTCGCGGTGCCCTCGGACAAGGTCGAGGGCGGTCTGTGGCGCGTGGTGAACGGCCAGGGCACCGGGCTCTACTTCGCCACGTCGTGAGGAACAGCTCTGCCGGAGACCGGGCGCGAGGACCCCGACCGACGGGCGCGTGACATGCGTGGGGTGGCTAACGGGACTTGAACCCGCGACCCCCTGGACCACAACCAGGTGCTCTACCAACTGAGCTATAGCCACCATGACCCGCACGTTCGCGGGCCGACGAACAAGTGTAGCGGCTCCGACGGGCGCCCTCGACGCCCGCCGGTGCGGCGGGGCGATCCCTACAGCCGCGCGACGACCGCGTCCGCGAACCGCCCCACCGAACCCGGGGCGTGCTCGAAGAACAGCGACGGTTCGATGAGCTCGACCTCGAGGATCACCGGAGCGCCGGTGTCATCCGGGATCAGGTCGACGCGGGTGTACAGCAGCGGCGCGTCGAGCTCCGGGAACACCGCCGCCAGCTCCGCGACGACCCGGTCGGCCAGCTCGCGTTCGGCCGGGCTGGGCTCGCGGGCCGCCATCTTCTCCTCGCGGTAGAGCACGCCCGGGGTCTCGTCCGCCCGGTACGGACCGTCGAGCAGCGCGCCCTTGCGCACGGCGTGGCTGAACTCGCCGGCGACGTACACCAGGGCGGTCTCGCCGACGGTGTCGACCTGGCTCAGGTAGCGCTGGACCATCACGTGCCGGCCCACCGCGAGCAGGTTCTTGGTGTGGGTGATCGCGAGCGCCCGCTCCTGCGTGACCGAGGCGTCGTAGCGGCCCGTGTCCCGCGACCCGGCGGAGACCGTCGGCTTGATGACGAAGTCGCCGAACGCCGGGAAGCGGGTGTGGATGCCGCGCGCGTCGAGCTTCCGCTCCGGGTCGAGCCAGATCGTCGGGACGATCGGCAGACCACGCTTCTCCAGGTCACGCAGGTAGGTCTTGTCGAGGTTCCAGGCCACCACATCGGCCGGGTTGAGGAGTGCACCGGTCTGCTCGACCCGCCGCGTCCAGTCGGCGAACTGCTTCGGACGGGAGGTGTAGTCCCAGGTCGAACGGATGAGCACATCGCCGTAGGTGGCCCAGTCGATGGTGGGGTCGTCCCACACCACGACGTCCGTCGGGACGCCCCGGTCGGCGAGCGCCGCGCGTAGCTCCTGGTCCGGGGCGTCGAGCTGAGGCAGCTCGGCGCAGGTCGCCAGGGCGAGACGGGCGGTGGGTGTACTGGGTTCGGTCACCTCGGCAGCGTACCGACGCTCACCGGCGCGAGCCGCTGCAACGCCCTCAGCACCGTCCCCGCATCGGCTCGTCCGACCGGCTCGCCGGCCCGGTCCACCACCAGGACGGAGCTGCCCCCGTCGTCCAGCAGGGTCGCCAGGACATCGCCCAGCTCGGCGCCGAGGACGACGGGCGACGACGGGGCACCACCCGCGTCGATGTCGAGCAGGTCCTCGGGAGCCAGGCGGCCGAGCGCCAGCAGCCGGGCCACCTTGCCGCGGGCCACCAGATCGGTCACCACCGCACTGGCACTGCGCGCGACGACCGTGAGCGGGTCCGCCAGCTGCTCGACGTGGGCGCCGGCCGAGAGGACGGCGACCCGGTCGGCCATCCGCACCGCCTCGTCGACATCGTGGGTGACCAGCATCACCGTGGTGCCCAGCCGCTTCTGCAGCGCGAGGAACTCGTCCTGCAACCGTTGGCGACCGACGGGGTCGACCGCACCGAACGGTTCGTCCATGAGCAGCACCGGCGGGTCCGCCGCGAGCGCCCGCGCCACGCCGATGCGCTGCCGCTCGCCCCCCGACAGCTCGTGCGGGTAGCGCCGGGCGTAGACCCCGGGATCCAGCCCGACCAGGTCGAGCAGCTCGTCGACCCGTGCGGCCGTGCGGCGCCGGTCCCACCCGAGCAGGCCGGGGATCGTCGCGACGTTCTGCGCGACCGTGCGGTGGGCGAACAGGCCGACGCCCTGGATCACGTACCCGATCCGACGGCGCAGGGCCACCGGGTCGACGTGCGTCACATCCTCCCCCTGCAGCCAGATCCGGCCCGAGGTCGGCTCGACGAGGCGGTTGGCCATCCGCAGCGTCGTCGACTTGCCGCACCCGGAGGCACCGACCAGGACCAGGAGCTCGTGCTCACGCACCTCCAGCGACAGGTCCGCCACCGCCGGCCGTCCGGCGTACTCCTTGTGCACGTGCTCGTAGACGATCGCCGCTGTCACGTGCCCGACGCTAGCCGCCACCTCCGACAGGCGCGTGTCAGTGGCCTGGTCTAGCGTCCGCGACCATGGCCGATGCACCCCCGAACCCCTGGCTGTCAGCGCAGTACCTGCGCGACAACGCCGGTGATGTGCTGGCCGCGCTCGGTCAGCACGTGGGCCTGACGGTCGAGGCGGTCGTGATCGCGGCGGCCGTCGCACTTCCGCTGGGGATGCTCGCGCACCGCCGCCCCCGGCTCGCCGGTCCGTTGCTCTCGACCGCCGGTGTGCTCTACACGATCCCGTCGCTCGCGCTGTTCGCCGTGCTCGCGCCGTACACCGGGATCGGCCGGGTGACGGTGCTCATCGGGCTCGTGCTCTACGCGTTGCTGCTGCTCGTGCGCGGTGTGCTGGTCGGCCTCGGCGGGGTCGACCCCGCCGTCAAGGACGCGGCCCGCGGGATGGGCTTCTCGTCGACCGCGATGCTGTGGAAGGTCGAGCTGCCGCTCGCGCTGCCCGCCATGGTCTCGGCGCTGCGCCTGGCGACGGTGAGCACCGTGGCGCTGACCACCGTCGGCGTCGTGGTCGGCGCCGGCGGGCTCGGTCAGCTGCTGTTCCGTGGCTTCCGCTCGAACTACCACGCCGAGATCATGACCGCGACGCTGCTCTGCCTCGTCCTGGCCGTCATCGCCGACCTCATGCTGGCCGTGGCCGGGCGCCTGGCGACGCCGTGGAGGGTGCGCTGACATGGACATCGTCGACGAGGCGCTGCGCTGGCTGAACGACCCGCTCAACTGGAGCGGGCCGGGCGGGGTGCTCGCACTGACCTGGGCCCACCTCTGGATCTCCGTCACCGCGGTGGCGCTGGCCTGCCTCGTCGCGCTCCCGGTCGGGCTGTGGCTCGGGCGGCGCGGCCGCGGGGCCCGGCTGGGCGTGGTCGTCGCCAACACGACGCGCGCACTGCCGACGCTGGCCCTGCTCACGCTGCTGGCAGCCAGCGGCCTGTTCGGCTCGACCGCCACCATCATCGCGTGCGCCGTCTTCGCGCTCCCGCCCCTCCTGACGGGTGCGGTCGACGGTCTGGTCGGCGTGGACCACCAGGCGGTCGATGCGGCCACCGGGATGGGCATGTCGCGCTGGCGCCGGCTCTGGACGGTCGAGCTGCCGCTCGCGGTCCCTGTCATCGGCGCAGGGGTGCGCACGGCCGCGGTCCAGGTGGTCGCCACCGTGCCGCTCGCCGCCCTGGTCGGGGGTCGCAGCCTGGGCACGATCATCGTCACCGGCTTCGGCACGCTGCACTACGGACAGGTCGTGGCGGGCGGACTGCTCGTCGCTGCGCTGTGCCTGGTGGCCGAGGGACTGCTGGCCCTGGGGCAGCGTGCGCTCACACCCGTCGGGCTACGGTCGCTGGCCCGGTCGGACCGCGACTCGCAGCACCCCGATCAGCGGGACGGCGCCCGCCGACGGCGCCCGCCGCGCGGACGGGAGCCCTCGGGGCCGTCCCTCGAGCAGTTGCCAACCCAGCTCTGACCAGGTCTGATGTGAAGAACCCCACCCACAACGAAGGACTCCACCATGCACACCTCACGACTGGTACTCACCGCCGCACTGGCGGCCGGAGTGCTCGCGCTGGCTGCATGCGGTGCGCCCGGCTCCGGCGGCGGCAAGGCTGCGTCCAGCAGCACGGCCTCGGCCGGTCAAGCCGTCTGCACGCCGATCGCAGGCGACTCGCTCACCGCACTCACCGATGACAAGCACCTGCAGAACTCCGACAACGTCATCCCGGCGTTCAACCAGGCCTTCGCCCAGGCGAACCCGGGTGTCGTCGACCTGCTGGACACGGTGTCCCAGGCGCTCGACACCCCCAGTCTGATCGCCCTCAACAAGGCGGTCGACATCGATCGTTCGACGTCGACGCAGGCCGCCGAGGCGTTCGTCACGGACAAGGGCCTGGCCGCCGCCGACAGCTCCGCGGGGGCCGGGGTGGCCGTGGTGGTGGGTGCCGCCAACTTCTCCGAGAGCGCCTCCCTCGCCGAGGTCTACGCGGCCGTGCTGCGTTCGGCCGGCTACAACGCCACGACGCAGACGATCGGAAGCAGGGAGACCTACTACCCGGCCCTGGTCTCGGGCCAGGTCGCCGTGGTCCCCGAGTACGCCGCGACTCTCGCCGACTTCGTGAACGCCAAGGTCAACGGCGCGGACGCGGCCTCGATCGCGAACCCCGACGTCGCCACGACGGTGGCCGCACTGACCCCGCTCGCCGCACAGCAGGGGATCGCCCTCGGCGAGCCCTCGGCAGCCCAGGACCAGAACGCCTTCGCCGTCACGACGGCCTTCGCCCAGGAGCACGACGTGTCCACGTTGAGCCAGCTCGCGGCCGTGTGCGGCCCGCTCGTCCTCGCGGGCCCGCCCGAGTGCCCGCAGCGCCCGTTCTGCCAGATCGGGCTCGAGGGGACCTACGGGCTCACGTTCTCCGAGTTCAAGTCCTTCGACTTCGCCCTCATCGGCCAGGCCGTGCGCCAGGGGGACGCGGCCGTCGGCCTCGTCCTGTCGTCGGACCCGACGCTGTCGAGCTGAGCTGACGCAGCGGCGCGGTTCCCCGACCTTCCGCGGGCCGGGGAACCGCGCCGCTCCTCGGCCGCACGGCCGGGGGCCTACAGGCCGTAGCTCTCGAGGAACCGCAGCCAGACCGCCGACAGCGTCGGGTAGGCGGGAACCGCATGCCACAACCGGTCGAGCGGCACCTCGCCGACGATCGCCACCGTGGCGGCATGCAGCAGCTCGGCCACCCCGGGGCCGACGAACGAGGCGCCGACCAGCACCTTCGCGTCCTCATCGACGACGAACCTGGCACGGCCCTCGTACACCGGGGACAGCACACTGGCACCGGCCAGGTTCGCCAGGTCGTAGTCGACGGCGCGCGCCACCAGGCCCTCCGCCGTGGCCTGGGCCAACGTGCGTCCGACCCAGGCGACCTCGGGTCGGGTGAACACCACCTGCGGGACGGCGGCACGGTCGGCACTGGCGCGGTAGCGGGACCAGGCGCCCGCACGTTCCTCGTCCGCGGTTCGTGCCGCATCCGGTCCGAACCGAGCGGCCACCACATCGCCGACCACGCGCGCGTCGTACTTGCCCTGGTGGGTGGTCGACGTGCGGCCCGCGGCGTCGCCGACCGCGAAGAGCCAGCCGCCGTCCACACCGCGCACGAGGCCCGCATCGTCGACCTCGACCCGCGCCCCCGGCGCAAGCCCCACCACCTGCAGGTCCAGGTCCTCGACGGCGGGCCGTCGCCCGGCCGCCACCAGGAGCTCATCGGCGTCCAGCAGGATGGTCTCGCCGCCACGGTCCAGCACCAGGTGGACACCGTCGCCGTCGCGTTCGACCGCGACGGCCTGGGCGTCCTGCAGCACCTCCACCCCGGCGTCGGCCAGGGCCCGCGCCACGGCCTCCCCCGCGAACGGCTCCGCCTTCGGCAACAGCCTCGAGCCCCGGACCAGCACGGTGACCCGTGCGCCGAGGGCGGCGTACGCATCGGCCATCTCCACGGCGACCACGCCGCCGCCGATGATGGCCAGCCGGCGCGGCACGGTGCGGGCCGACGTCGCCTCGCGGGAGGTCCACGGCCGGGCGGCACGCAACCCCGGGACATCCGGCAGGACCGGGATCGAGCCGGTGGCCAGGATGACCGCGTGCCGCGCGTCCAGCTCACGGGTGTCGCCACCGGCGGTGACCGCCAGGCTGCGCGGGCCGGTGAACCGCGCCCTGCCGCGCACCAGCGTCAGTCCGGCACCGGCCACCCACTCGGCCTGACCGGCGTCGTGCCAGTGGGCGGCCACCTCGTCGCGACGGGCCAGGACGGCCGCGGGATCGATCATCGCGCCCATCACGCCCGCGGCGTCCCGCGCGTCCGCCAGCACCGCGCCCGGACGCAGCAACGCCTTGGACGGCATGCACGCCCAGTACGAGCACTCGCCGCCGACCAGCTCGGCCTCGACGAGCGCGACGGTCAGCCCGGTCCGCGCGGCACGGTCGGCCGCGTTCTCGCCGACCGCGCCGGCCCCGATGACGATGATGTCGAAGGTCTCCACCTGCCCATCGTGCGGCGTGCTCCGCCGCGGCGCAGGTCGGGCGCGGGGAGGTCGCCGGTCCGATGCCGCCCGCGGCCCACATCGCGCGGTGCACGGGCGGCGTCAGGTCACCTCAGGCGAGGGCCTCGATCGTCGCCCGCAGTCTCGCGCAGCCCGACTCGAACGCCACCGGCTCCGGGAGGAGGGAGAGCGCCAAGGATCCCGGGGACGCCAGGTCGTAGAACCAGCCCGGGTGCGCCCAGAGCCCGGCATCGAGCAGGGCAGCGGCCAGGTCGTCGTCCTCCAGGTACCGCGGGACGTCGACCACGACGGTCCATCCGCCGTCGCACCTGCGCACCCGGTACGGCCCGTCGAGCACCCGACGGGCCGCCGCGAGGTTGGTCGCCAGCCGCCCCCGGGTGCGCGCCACGGACCCCGGTGCGAGCTCGAGCAGCTCGGGCAGCGCATGCGCGACGGGCGCCGCGACCGACAGGAACGCATCGGCCACCTGGTCGAGCGCCCGGCCCACCTCGGCCACCTGGTCCACCGGCCCCGACATCCGCAACCAGCCCAGCTTGAGCTGCGGTGCGCACAGCAGCTTCGACAGCCCGTCCAGGCTGAACGTGAGGCATCCGGGGACCCCGGCCGGTGGCGGCCGCCCGTCCAGTGCGTAGGGCCCGAACACCTCGTCGACGATGAGCGCGGTCCCGGTCCGGGCGCAGGCCTGCACCACCTGCTCGCGCTCGGCGGGCTGCAGGTACGCGCCCGTCGGGTTGCCGGGGTTCACCACCACGACCGCCCGCACCGCCGGGTCCTGCACCAGGGCGATCAGCCGTTCCAGGTCGATCCACCAGCCGTGCGGGTGCAGGTAGTGCACCGGATACGCGACCGTGCCGACCCCGGCGAACCGGGCCAGCGGTTCCACCAGCGGGTACCCGGGGGCCGGCACGGCGACACGGTCACCGGGGTCGGCGAGCAGCGTGAGCAGCCAGGAGTACGCCTCCGAGGTCGAGGCCGTCAGCCAGTAGTCGTCGGGGCCGCCGCCGCGGGTGGCCGCCAGGGCCTCCCGCGCGGTCCGCGGACCGCGCGGATCGGGGTCGTAGACGCTCGCGCCGGCGGTCGCAGCGGCGACCGCGGTCAGGGCCTCGGGCGTCCCGAGGCCGTGCCGGGTCGGGTTGGAGTCCGACAGGTCGAGCAGCGGCAGGCCGGCGGCCAGCCGGTCCGCCCTGAGCCGGGCGATGCGGTGGGGGCGCTCATCGGCTGCGGCACGGCGGGCGAGGACCACGGTGGCAGCGTAGGCCGCCGCACCGGGCAGGAAGTCCGACGCACGCCCCTGGGGTCCGCCCCGGCGGGCGCGCCGTGGAGGTGCGGGCCCGGCCCATCGAGACCCGTCCGTTCGGGCCCGTGCGGCGCCCGGAGGGCACCCGTCGGCGCCGACCGACCCCTCACGGCACGGCGACCCCGGTCCGTGCGGGGCCGTCCGTCCCGACCGCCCACGGCACCGCGTCCGTGGGCATCTCCTCGTCAGGCACGAGCGCCGGCACCGTGGCGTCGCCGCCATCGGGCAGCTCGATGACGGCCGACGCCCGCAGGTCCCGCGACGACGATCCGATCGACACCACGAACTGCCCGCCCTCGCGCCGCCACCGGCCGCAGGCCGCGTCGACGTAGCTGAAGTCGCGGCCCGCGAGGTCGACCACGACCCGCTCGCTCCCCCCGGCTTCAAGCGTCACCTTCGCATAGCCCTTGAGCTCGCGGACCGGTCGGTGCACGGCCGACAGCGGGTCGCCGACGTAGACCTGCACGACCTCGGACCCTCGTCGGGACCCGGTGTTGGTGACCGTGACCGTGCACCGCACCCGCCCGGCGGCGGCGTCGAGCACGTCGACACGCAGATCGTCGTAGGCGAACGTGGTGTACGACAGACCGTGCCCGAACGGGTACCGGACGGCACGGTCGAGCGCGTCGTACCAGCGGTACCCCACGAAGACACCCTCGCCGTAGACGATGTGGCCCCGCTCCCCCGGGAAGCCGATCGCGCCGGGTGTGTCGGCCAGGCTCAGCGGGTACGTCTCGGTGAGCCGACCGCCGGGATCGGCCGCACCGAGCAGGACGTCGGCGACCGCGCCACCGACCCCCTGCCCCGCCAGACCGGTGAGCAGCACCGCGGCGGCACCGTCGTGCCACGGGTCCATCGTCACGGCGGCCCCGGCCGACACGACGACGACCAGCGGGACGTCGAGCGCGGCCAGCCGCGTCAGCAGCGCCACCTGGTCGGCCGGCAGTGCGAGGTCCGTCCGGTCGGCAGCCTCGCTGTCGGCAGCCAGTGGCAGCCCGACCACGGCCACGACGACGTCGGAGCGCGCGGCCAGCGCGACCGCCTCGTCGGCGAGCTGACCCACCGACGGCAGGGCGGCGGGCACCTGCTCCTGGTAGTAGTCGCTCTCCCCCACCGGGTACCCCTCGGCGAAGGCGAGCCGGTCACCCAGCGCAGCGCGCAGCGCCTCCAGCGGCGTGTCGACCCACGTGGGGCGCACCCCGGCCGACCCCCCGCCCTGGATGCGCGGGAGCCGGGCGTACCCGCCGATCAGGGCGACCCGCTGCGAACCGTGCGGATCGAGCGGGAGGACGCCGGTGTTGCGCACGAGCGTGAGGGCGCTGGTCGCGGCGCGCCGGGCCAGCGCGTGGTGGGCGTCCGCGCCGAGGGCCGCGAGCTGCGACGCGGTCAGCTCGTCGCCGGGCCGGTACCCCGAGGCCCGGACCACCCCGGGGCCCGGCCGGACGCGGTCGACCAGGTGCAGCACCCGTCGAGCCGCTCGGTCGACCTCGGACTCGTCGAGGGTGCCGGCCTGCACGGCCTGCACGACCTGCGCATCGGTGCGCCCCTGCGTCCCCGGCATCTCCAGGTCGAGCCCGGCGCGGACGGTCGCCAGCTTGTCGTGCACCGCGTCCCAGTCGGAGACGACGACCCCGTCGTAGCCCCACTCCTCGCGGAGCACCGTGGTGAGCAGCCACCGGTGGGCCGAGGCGTAGGTGCCGCCGATCCGGTTGTAGGAGCACATGAGGGCCCACGGATCGGCCTCGTGCACGACCCGCTCGAACGCGGCCAGGTACAGCTCGCGAAGCGTCCGCTCATCGGCCTCGACCGAGATCCGGGTCCGGTCGGTCTCCTGGTTGTTCGCGGCGAAGTGCTTGACGCAGGCACCCACGCCGGCGCCCTGCAGCCCGGTGACGTAGGCCACCGCGACATCGCCGGTCAGCCACGGGTCCTCGGACGGGTACTCGAAGTTGCGACCGCACAGGGGCGTCCGCTTGATGTTGACCCCCGGCCCCAGCACCAGGTGCACGCCCATCGCGGCGGCCTCGGCCCCGAGCGCCGCGCCGACCTCGCGGACCAGCTCACGATCCCAGGTCGCGGCCAGGGCGGACAGCGTGGGGAAGCAGGTGGAGGGCACCCACACCATGTCGACCCCGGTCTCGGTGCGCAGACCGTGCGGGCCGTCCCCCAGCTCGATCGAGGGCAGCCCCAGCCGCGGGACGGCCTGCGTCCACCAGTCACCGTCGCCGGACAGCAGGGACGCCTTCTCGGCCAGGCTCAGCTCGGGCAGCAGATCGACGAAGCTCACGGCACTCCTTGGTTCCGGGCGGGCAGATCAGGTGATGAGGAAGTCGGCGGGGTGCGCGGTACCGACGACCCGGTCGACGAGTCCGTCGTCCAGCGCCACCCCACCGGAGGCGAGCGCGTCGAGCACGGCACCCGCGAGCGGCGTGCCACGGGACACCGACACGACCGCCCCCGGGTAGAGATCGGCGAAGTCGGACAGCAGCGCACGTCGCATCGCCGGGTGCTCGGAGGTCACCACCGAGCCGTTGAGCAGCACCGGCAGGTTCCCGTCGGCGAGGTCCTCGCCGACCTCGCGGGCGACCCAGCCCGCGTAGCCCACGAGCGCCCGGGCCTGCCGCTCGACGATCGCCAGGGCCACCGGGTCCCCCTGCTCGGCGATCTGCAGCACGAGGCGCGCCGCGCGCCAGCGCTCGGTGTCCGGACGGGCGTCGAACCGCCTGGTGAACTGGTGGTGCAGGGTGGGTTCGTCCGGGGCGCCGTACATGTCCAGCAGGGCGGGCGTCAGCAGGGTGCTCGGACCGGTCCCCATCCAGGCTCGCATCACCGCCTCGAACGACGACCGGCCCAGCCCGCCACCGCCGAGGTCGTCGAACACCCACAGACCGGTCCACGCCTCGCGGCCGGCCGCGGACCTGGCTCCGACCGCCGGTCCGGTGCCGACGGTGACGCACAGCCCCACCCCGGCGCGGTCGACGAGCCGCAACGACGCGAGCGCATCGTTGCCGACCTCGACCCGGCGCAGACCGGGGACCAGGTCGGCGAGCTGCTCCGTCCAGTAGCGCGCATCCTCCGGCCAGTCGGCGCCGGCCAGCCGGAGCACGGCGTTGTCCACGTCGGGCGGTTCGAGCCCGGCACCGACAAGGGCCTGCCCGATGGCACCGGTGACGGCCTCGACGGCAGCCCGGGGGCTGGCCGCACCGTAGATGTCACCGCAGCCGCCACGACCGCGCCCGAGCACCAGCCCGGCTTGGTCGACGACGACGGCCACGGTCTTGGAGTTGCCGCCGTCGACGGCCAGGTGGGCGCTGCTCACCGCAGCAGCCGATCGGGCAGGTAGCGGGCGTGCGCGGCGGCCAGCTCGGTGTAGAGCTCCTCGGCGACCGTCAGGCTCGGGACCAGCGGGTTGGCGGCCAGAGCCCGGACGGCGTCGCGGCGGGTCCCGGACCAGGCGGCCTCGGCGGCCACGTACTGGTACTCCGCCAGCGCCTGGGTGATGCCACGCACGGCGTGCGGCAGGGCACGCTGGGGCTCGGGGTGCACTCCCCGGGCGTCGACCGTGCACCACATCTCGACCACCACGTCCTCGTCGAACCCGGGCAGCGCACCGCCGAGGTTCGGCAGGTTGACCGGCAGCCTCGCACCGGTGTTGTTGTAGTAGGCGCTCATCACGTCGATCGCCAGCTCGAGCTCGTGGATGCCGCCGCGGGAGCGGGCCGGGTCCAGGTCCGGGGAGTCGACCTTCGACTGCTCCACGTAGTGCTCCCAGTACCCGGGCAGCGCGGCCAGGATGTCCTCGGCGCGGGTGCGCGGTGCGGCCTGCTGCTCCCGCAGGATCTCGGGTCCGTAGTAGTAGTACTGGAAGTAGTCGGCCGGGACCGAGCGCATGGTGACCGCCAGCTGGAGCATCCGGCGTTCGAACACACCGAGGGTCGGGTCGTCCTTGCGTGCCTCCCAGGCGGCGTCGAGCAGCGGCATGAGGTCGGCGCCGTCGTAGGTGTGCTCGAACGACCAGCAGTTGTGGTTGACCCCGGCCATCGTCACGGTGGCCCGTTCGGGGTCGAGGCCGGCGGCCCGCAGCGTGGAGTGCGGGAAGAAGATCGGCCCCTCGCACATCGAGTAGATCGGCACGTCGGTGAACCGGGTCAGCGCCTGGGAGACGATGTTCACCGGGTTCGTGTAGTTGAAGATGACGGCCCCCGGTGCGACGGCCTTGATGTCCTCGACGATGTCGGCCATCACGTGGATCGACCGCAGGGCCATCATGAACCCGCCGGGGCCCTGGGTCTCCTGGCCGATTACCCCGTGCTTGATCGGGATGCGCTCGTCGAGCACCCGGGCTGCGAAGTCGCCGGGGCGGAAGCTGGTGAGCACGGCGTCGGCGTCCGTCAGCGCGGCCCGCCGGTCGGTGGTGGCCCGGATGTCGATGTCGACCCCGGTGGCCCGCGCGATCCGGACCGCGATCTCCCGCACGATCTCCAGCCGCTGCGGGTCCTGGTCGACGAGCACCACCTGCGAGCCGGCGAACTCGGCGCCGTGCCACAGGAACGACGCCATCGTCCCGGCCGCGCGGGAGGATCCGCCCCCGATGTAGACGAGCTTGATCGCTGCCATGTCCTACCTTCCCTTGTCGGGGTCGCCGGCGGCGGCCCGGTCTGTGAAGAGCTGGGCGTTCGCGCACTCGGCGAACGCGGTCGAGGGCCACTGCGGGTCGTAGCCCGTGGCAGCGACGATGCGGGTGCACGCCGTCGCCTTCTCGGAGCCGGTGAGCACCATGACCACCGCGCGCGACTGGTCGACGATCGTCGAGATGCCGACCGTCACCCCGTGGGTGGGCACGGCGTCCAGCGTCGTCAGGTCCGGGAAGGTCGCCATGTTGTCCCGCCGGGTGGCCTCACCGAGCTGCACGACGTGGGTGCGGCTGGACCGTGCGGTGCCGGGCTGGTTGAGGGCGATGTGACCGTCGCTCGCCCCGGAGGCGAGGAGGAAGAGGTCGAGGCCGCCGGCCGCCTCGATCTGGTCGTCGTAGGTTCCCGGGGCGCGTGGGTCCGGCGCCCAGAGCCCGGCCGGGCCACGAACCCCGATGGCAGCGGCGGCCGCCGCCAGGGGTGCCACGATCTCGCGCCGGCCGTAGCCGACGCAGGAGTGGGACAGCGCGGGGTCGACCCGCTCGAACCCGTCGGAGCCCTCGACGAGGTACTCGTCCATGAGGACGACGACCAGGTCGCCGAGGTCGAGGCGACGGGCGGTCACCTGCGCGGCGAGCGCCCGGTAGGTGCTCTCCAGGCTGCGACCGGACGGGCACCCGAGCAGGAAGGGGCGACCGGGGGACGCGGCGAGCGCGTCCGCGACGATCTCGGCGACCGCGGTACCGACGGCGGCGGCATCGGGCAGGACGGTGGGGATGGCGGGCACGGCAGGCTCCTGGTCGAAGGGGTGGGCGGGGTCGGGCACCGTCACTCGCGCAGGGCGCCGGCGAGCATCCCGGAGATGAAGTGGCGCTGGAAGGCCACGTAGAGGATCAGCACGGGTGCGGCGACGATGAGGCCTCCGGCGGCCATCAGGTTGATCTGGGTGACGTACCGACCTTGGAAGACGCCGAGGGCGACGGTCGCCGTGACGTTGTCGCCGTGCAGGAAGACCAGGGACAGGAAGTAGTCGTTCCACGTCCACATGAAGCTGAGCAGCAGCAGCGTCCATACGGCTGGGCTGACCAGCGGCAGGCCCAGGCGCGCGAGGATCCGCACCGGTCCGGCTCCGTCGATCTCGGCCGCCTCGAACAGCGACCGCGGCAGCGCCCGGAAGGCGGCGCGCATCCAGAAGATGCCGAACGGCACCGCCGTCCCGAGATGGATGAGGATGATCCCCGGGATGGAGTTGGTGAGGCCGGCCGACCGGAACTGGTAGTACAGCGGCACGATGATCGCCTCGAGCGAGATCATCAGCCCGAGCAGGACGACCG
>JAHIJU010000472.1 GCA_018898235.1 Actinomycetota bacterium
CACCCGACCCTTGAGGCCGCGGCCGGTGAAGTACTCCTGCTTGCCGATGAAGACCATCTCGCGGTCGAGCATGAGCGGCAGGAAGAACGAGTCGATGACCGCCTGGTGGTTGCTGGCAAGGATCGCAGCCCCTTCCGCAGGCACGTTCTTCGCGCCACGGATCCAGGGCCGGTACACGGCCTTGAGCAACGGGCCCACGAAGACCCGTTTCATCAGCCAGTAGAACACCGCGCTCCCCTCGGGTCGCCGATGCGGCGCCGCACCCGACTCTAGAGTGCTCCTATGGCCCCCCGCTGCGAGGACGAGCCCTCGGACCCTCGTCGCGACGACGCGCAGGTCCCGCTTCCCGATGACGACGCCCCGTCCGACGGCGCCGGGCAGGACGAGGACCCGGGGCGGCCGGACGAGCCGGACGACGAGTGGGCGCAGATCGTCGCCCGGCTCGGCGACATCGACGTGCGACCGGGTCTGGTCGAGCCGCGGGTCCTGCGCCCGGGCAAGGTCGAGGACGCCGGGCCGGCGATGACCGGTCGCGACTGGGACGGCACCGCCCAGATCGAGGACGCGGAGCGGGAGGTCGACGAGCAGGAGCACTTCGTCCCGCCCGACCCCGGACCGGTGCTCGGCGGCGAGCCGCTGCTCACGGCCTCGTGGCTGGCCGTGGCCGCCATGCCGGTGCTCTGGCTGGTGGTGGCCATCGGCTGGCGGTCCGCTCCTGCTGTCCTCCTCCAGGCCTCAGGCGTCGTCTTCGTCCTGGCGGTCGGCGTGCTCGCGTGGCGGATGCCGCACCGACGCGACCCGGACGACGGGGACGACGGCGCGGTCGTCTGACGGGCCGCGGCCGGCTGCCCGCGGCCGCACCCGCTACAGGCGGGCCAGGTCCGCGGCGCCGACGATGCCGGCGTCGTTGCCCATCGACGCGACCTCGATGCGCGCGGTCGGCCGGTAGCCCCCCGCCGAGAGCCTGCGGCTGAACGCGACGCGGGCGGGGCCGAGGACGAGGTCGCCCGCCCCGGACAGCCCGCCGCCGACCACGAACATCGCCGGGTCGAGCAGCGCTGCGACCGACGCCGCTCCCTCACCCACCCAGCGTCCGACCGAGGCCAACAGCTCGATGGACAGCTCGTCACCCTCGGTGGCCGCGGTCGTCACGTGCTGACCGGTGATGCGGCGCCACTTGCCGCCGGCGAGCTCGAGCAGCCGGACGGCACGGTCCGGTCGCGTCGCCGCGACGCCGTGCGCCTCGCGCACCAGGGCGCTGCCCGACACGTACTGCTCCCAGCAGCCGTTCTGCCCGCAGCCGCAGTGGTGCCCCTCGGGGACCACCCGCAGGTGGCCGATCTCGGCCGCGACCCCCCAGGCGCCGCGCACCAGGTGGCCCCCGCTGATCACCGCCCCACCGAGCCCCGTGCCGAGCGTGAGCGTGACCACGTCGTCCAGTCCACGCGCGATCCCGAACCGCGACTCGGCCCAGCCCGCGGCGTTCGCGTCGTTCTCGACCACGACGTGCACGTCCGGCGTGCCCAGCCCGGCCAGGACGGCGTCACGCAGCGGGTGGTCCCGCCACGGCAGGTTGGGGCAGAACATCACGGTGGCCCGGTCCTGGCCGATGAATCCCGGCGCCGCCAGTCCGATCGCCCCGACCGCGTGGTCGGCCATCAGGGTGCTGCAGGCCTCGACGATGCCGGCGTCCACCGTGCCCGCATCGGTCGGGTCGGTACGCAGCACGACCTTGGCGAGGATCTCACCCTCGGGCGACACGACGCCGGCCGCGATCTTGGTGCCGCCGATGTCGACTCCGATGGCGTGCATGGCTGTGCTCCTGGAAGGTCATGGCAGTAGGGACAGGCGCAAACGCTAGCCGTTCCGCGCACCCGCGCCAGGTGCGCGGCTCCGCGTGCGGCGCCGGCACGGGGACCGGGCGACCGGCCCCCACTCGTCCCTAGGACTCCGGTCCCGTATCGTTCGAGGACCTGGCAGCCTGACAACGGAGTCACGCATGGCACAGTCCTCATCCACCCCGCTGCTCGTCGAGGTGCCCGCCGACCTGAACCTCAACGGGCTCCTCGCCGAACGCGTCGCACGCCGCCCTGACGCGCCACTCATCGAACGCCGAGACCCGGGCGCCGAGGCGTGGGCGCCGGTCTCCGCCCGCCAGTTCCAGGCCGAGGTCGCTGCGGCCGCCAAGGGCCTGGTCGCGCACGGCGTCCGGCCGGGTGACCGGGTGGCACTCATGTGCCGCACCCGCTGGGAGTGGTCCGTGCTCGACTGGGCCATCTGGGCCGCCGGTGCGGTGAGCGTTCCCGTGTACGAGACGTCGTCGGCCGAGCAGGTCTCCTGGATCCTCGCCGACGCCGATGTCAGCCTGCTCATCGTCGAGACTGCCGCGCACGCCGCGACGGTCGCCGAGGTGCGCCCCGGCTGCCCGACCCTGCGTGAGGTCCTGGTGATCGACGACGGCGCGCTCGCGCAGCTCGCTTCGGACGGGGCCGGCGTGGACGACGCGCAGCTGGCCTCCCGCGCGCACGTGGCCGGGCTGGACGACATCGCGACCATCATCTACACCTCGGGGACCACGGGCCGTCCGAAGGGCGTTCTGCTGACCCACGGCAACTTCGTGCGGCTGACGGTCAACGCGCGGGCCCGGCTCGCCATGGTGTTCGCCATCGACCAGCCACGCACCTTGCTGTTCATGCCGCTCGCCCATGTGTTCGCGCGGTTCGTCAACGTCCTGGTGATCCCGGCGGACGCGGTGATCGGCTACACACCCGACCCGGCGACCCTGCTGGCGGACATGGCCTCGTTCCGCCCGACGTTCCTGCTCGCTGTCCCCCGCGTCTTCGAGAAGGTCTACAACGCCTCCGAGCAGAAGGCCGCCATCGGTGGCAAGGGTGCGATCTTCCAGCGGGCCGCCAAGACCGCGATCGTGTACTCCCGCGCGCTCGACAACCCGCGCGGGCCGAGCCCGTGGCTGCGACTGCAGCACAAGGTCGCCGACGTCCTCGTGCTCTCGAAGGTCCGGGCGGCCCTTGGTGGCGACCTGGTGTGGGCGGTGTCCGGCGGCGCCCCGCTGGGTGAACGTCTCGGGCACTTCTTCCGTGGCGTCGGGCTCGTGGTCCTCGAGGGCTACGGACTCACCGAGACCACGGCGCCGTTGTGTGTCGCCGTGCCGGAAAAGGTCAAGATCGGGACCGTCGGCCCCCCGCTGCCGGGCACGGACCTGCGGATCGCCGACGACGGCGAGATCGAGGCCCGCGGCATCCAGGTCTTCGCCGGGTACCACGCGAACCCCGAGGCGACCGCCCAGGCCCTCGTCGACGGGTGGTTCCGCACCGGCGACCTCGGCACGCTCGACGAGGACGGTCACCTGCGGATCACCGGACGGAAGAAGGAGATCATCGTCACGGCCGGCGGCAAGAACGTCGTGCCGTCGATCCTCGAGGACAGGCTCCGCGGGCACCCTCTGGTCAGCCAGGTCGTCGTGGTGGGCGACCAGCGGCCGTTCATCGGCGCCCTGGTGACGCTCGACGCCGACGGGCTGCCCGGCTGGCTGGCGGCGCACGGCAGGCCGGCGATGACGGTGGCCGAGGCGGCCCGGGACCCTGAGGTGCGGGCGTCGCTCGACAAGGCCGTCGAGTACACCAACCGGGCGGTCTCGCGCGCCGAGTCGATCCGCAAGTACCGCATCCTCGACCGCGACCTGACGATCGCGAGCGGGTACCTGACCCCCAAGCTCTCGGTGCGGCGCCTCGAGGTGCTCAAGGACTTCGCCGCCGACGTCGACGCGCTGTACCTCGACGACCGCAGCTGACGGCGCCGCGCCGCCGCCTCACGACCGGTCCGCCGGTCGCGGGTGTCTCCCCGGCCGTCAGCCAGCTCGGGGGTGCCGCAGCGGTGGAACCATGCCCGCCCCGGCGAGCACGTCGAGCGCCTGGAACTCGGCCGAGCCGAGGTCGATCCGGCCGGGCCCGCCCGCAGCCGGACCCACCGGGACGGTGAGGAAGCTGACCACGCAGTCGGCGCACGCCGGGCCCCGCGCGGTGCAGGTGTCGCAGTCGATCATCATGGGACGGGACGGTAGGACGGCCCGCCCACACGGCCCCGCCGGCACGGCCGCGACCCTGGATCCAGCCGGTGTCGGCGGGCGTCGGTAGCGTGCCCGGCATGCGAGAAGCTCAGCGGTCACGTCCGGTCTGGGCCGGGGCGCCGCTCCCGGCGCCCGGGGCGCGCCCGGTGCAGCCGACCCTGTCCGACATCGGGACCCCCCTGCATGACGTCACCTTCGTCGTGGTCGACCTGGAGACGACCGGCGGCCGTGCGGCCGACTGCGAGATCACCGAGATCGGGGCGGTGAAGGTGCGCGGCGGGCAGGTGCTCGGTGAGTTCGGCACCCTGGTCGATCCGGGGGCGCCCGTGCCCCCGGCGATCACGGTGCTCACCGGGATCACGACGGCCATGCTGGTCGGCGCACCGCGGATCGAGACCGTGCTGCCCTCGTTCCTGGAGTTCGCGCGCGGTGCCGTCCTGGTGGCCCACAACGCGCCGTTCGACATCGGCTTCCTCAAGGCGGCCTGCGCCCGCACCGACCGGCCCTGGCCGGGGAACCAGGTGGTCGACACCGTCCGCCTGGCCCGTCGGGTGGTCACCCGCGACGAGGCCCCGAACCACCGCCTGTCCACCCTCGCGGCACTGTTCCGCGCGACCGTCTCCCCCACCCACCGTGCCCTCGACGATGCGCGCGCGACGGTCGATGTGCTGCACGCCCTCCTCGATCGGCTCGCCCCGCTCGGGGTCACCCACCTGGAGGATCTGGCCACGGCCGCCGACCCGGTCCCCGCCGACATCCGCCGGCGCCGTCACCTGGCCGACGGCCTCCCCGACGCACCCGGGGTCTACCTGTTCCGCGGCCCCAAGGACGAGGTGCTGTACGTCGGGACCTCCACCACGTCGTTGCGATCGCGGGTACGCAGCTACTTCACCGCCGCCGAGAAGCGCAGCCGGATGGTGGAGATGGTGCGCCTGGCCACGCGGGTGGACCCGGTGGTCTGCGCCACACCGCTCGAGGCCCGGGTGCGTGAGCTGCGGCTGATCGCGGAGCACGCGCCGCGCTACAACCGGCGCAGCCGCGCACCCGAGGCGATGCCCTGGGTGCGGATCACCACGGAGCCCTACCCGCGGCTGTCGGTGGTGCGGCAGGTCAGCCCGGGTGCGACCCACATCGGCCCGCTGAGCTCGGCCGGCGCGGCGCGGCTCGCGACCGAGGCCGTCCACGAGGCGTTCGAGATCCGCCGCTGCACCCGGCGGCTCCCGCTCGTCCCCGCCGCCGGGGCGCGGGCGTGCGTGCTGGCCGAGCTCGGCCGCTGCCCGGCCCCATGCCTGCACGGTGATCCGGACGGTGCGTACGCCCGCGTCGTCGACCGGGTGCGGGATGCCCTCGTGGGCGACCCGGCGCCCGTGGTGCACGCCCACGCGCAGCGACTGACGGAGCTCACCAGCCACGAGCGGTTCGAGGAGGCGGCAGTCGTCCGCGACCGCCTGGCGGAGTTCCTCCGCGCGGCCGGCCGGGCCCAGCGCTTCGACCCGATGGCCCGGCTCCCCGAGCTGGTCGCCGCGCACCGCGAACCGGACGGAGGCTGGGAGCTGGTCCTGGTCCGCTACGGGCGCCTCGCCGCCACGGCCAGGACCCGGCGCGGGCACGACCCACTGCCCGTGGTCGCCGCCCTGCGCGTCACCGGGGAGCACGTGCCGGCTCCTGTGCCGCCCTCCACGGCCGCCCACCCGGAGGAGAGCGACCTGATCCTGCAGTGGCTCGCCAGGCCGGGTGTCCGCCTCGTGCAGATCGAGGGGACGTTCGCCTGGCCCGTGCGGTCCGCCGCCTCCGCCGCCGATCCGGGGGCGGCGCTGGGTGCCTTGCCCGCACCGACCTCGAACGCAGTGCCGGACGACGCCACCACCCCCCTGGTGACGGCATGATGAGGGGCATGATCACCGCCATCGTCCACATCGACACCGACGCCGCGAAGATCCCCGAGGTCGCCACGCAGATCGCCGAGATCACGGGCGTGAGCGAGGTCTACTCGGTCACGGGTGAGGTCGACCTCATCGCCGTGGTCCGGGTCCGCGAGCACGAAGGCCTGGCCGACGTCATCGCCGATGCGATCAGCAAGGTCGACGGAGTCCTGCGCACGCAGACCTACATCGCCTTCCGCACCTACTCACGGCACGACCTCGATCAGGCGTTCGCCCTGGGCCTCGAGGACTGACCACAGCACCCGTCCCCCGCCACGCCCCGGTCGCGGGCGAGGCGGTCACGCGGTCGAGGCGACCCGCCAGCGTTCCAGGACGTCCGCCGCCGCGCCGGAGTCCACCGCGGTGGCCGCCAGCTGCAGGCCGGCAGCCATCCGCTCGGTCAGCGGCCCTGCGCCGGTCCCGGCCAGGGTGCCGTCCGCCACCAGACCGGCGGCCGCGTTGAGCAGCACCGTCTGACGCACAGGTCCGTCCACACCGGCAAGGACGTCCCGGGCCACCTGCGCGTTGGCGACCGCGTCACCACCCCGCAGCTGCTCGACCGTGATCGCCGGCAGCCCGAGCGTGGCCGACCAGTCGACCAGCTGCTCCTCGACGGCACCGTCACGCACCTCCCACACCCGGGAGGGGCCGGTGGCCGCCAGCTCGTCGAGTCCGTCACTCTCGCCCCGGAAGACCAGGGCGCTGATTCCCCGGCCCGCCAGCACGCCCGCGACCAGCGGCGCCATCCGCGCATCGGCGACACCGATCGCGGCGGCCTGCGGTTGCGCCGGGTTGGTGAGCGGACCGAGAAAGTTGAAGGTCGTGCCGATCCCGAGCTCGCCGCGGGCGGCCCCGGCGTACCGCATCGACGGGTGGAACACCTGGGCGAAGCAGAACGTGATCCCGATCTGCGAGGCCAGGGCGGCCACCCGCTCCGGGGTCTGGGTCAACGAGATGCCGAGCTGCTCGAGGACGTCCGCCGACCCGGAGGACGAGGACGCGGCCCGGTTGCCGTGCTTGACGACGGTCAGCCCGGCCCCGGCGATCACGAGCGAGGCCATGGTCGACACGTTCACCGTGTGCGCCCGGTCCCCGCCGGTGCCCACGATGTCGACGGTGCGGCCCGGGACCGTGAAGCGACGGGCGTGCGCGAGCATCTGGTCGGCGAGCCCGGTGAGCTCGTCGACGGTCTCGCCCTTGGCGCGCAGGGCGATGAGGAACGCCGCGACCCGTGCGGTCGAGACCTCACCCGTCATGATCTGGTCCATCGCCCACGCGGTCTCGCTCGTCGCCAGATCACGTCTGGCGACGAGGGCCGCGAACAGGTCGGGCCAGGTCAGCTCGACGGCTGCGCCCGGCCCCGTGCTCATCGGGCGACGGCCGAACCGCGCACGAGGCGCGCGACGGCCGCCTGCAGCTCGAACGGGTCGAGCGGTCGGGTGACGACCTCCTCCGCCGTGGACCACGAGGCGAGCCACGCGTCGGCGGGCCGGGCGATGAGGACGAGCACCGGCGGGCACTCGAAGACCTCGTCCTTGAGCTGGCGGGCCAGCCCCAGACCGCCGACCTTGTCCGCCTCACCGTCCAGCACCAGCACGTCGGCCCCGCCGCTCTGCGTGACGGCGAGGACCGCATCGGCGGTCGCGGTCTCGATCCACTCGATGTCCGGCTGCCCCGCGGCGAGCCGCGGTCCGACCGCGAGGCGGACCTCCGCCCGCACGTCGACGTCGTCGGAGTAGACGAGGATCCGCGGGCCCGAGCCCGCGGTGGAAGTGCTGCTGGTCATCGGTGTCCCTCGGCTCGCGCAAGTGCTTCGCACCGCATCTTGGCACGCGGGGCGGTGCCGGCGCGCCAACGTCGGCTCCCGGTCGGGTCCCCCGGGGGGGCACCAGCGGCCTCTCAGGCGACCGGCGCCCCTCAGGCGCCACGCCGAAAGCACCTACTTGTAGGCCCAAGGTCCCAGAATGCCTGGTCTTCGGCCATACTGACGCTGTGAGCTCCGCAACGGCTGCGCCCGCCCCGCACGTGACGGTCAATCGACCCAACCCGGTGTCCGTCGGCACCATCGTCTGGCTGTCCAGCGAGCTGATGTTCTTCGCCGGGCTGTTCGCGATGTACTTCTCGACCCGCGCCGCCGTACCCGCCGAGTGGGCCGCACAGACCCCCAAGCTGAACGTGGGCTTCGCCACCATCAACACGCTGGTGCTGGTGGCGTCCTCCTTCACCTGCCAGATGGGCGTCTGGGCCGCCGAGCGGTTCCAGCCGGCCCGTACCGGGGGCCTGCTGCAGGTCAACCGCTGGGGGCTGAACGAGTGGATGACGCTCACCTACGTCATGGGCGCCTTCTTCATCGGTGGCCAGATCTACGAGTACGCCGGGCTCATCGGCGAGGGGCTGACGATCTCGTCGTCGCCGTACGGCTCGGTCTTCTACATCACCACCGGCTTCCATGGCCTGCACGTGGTGGGCGGTCTCGTCGCCTTCCTGTTCCTGCTCGGGCGGTCCTTCTCCGCCAAGCGGTTCGGTCACCACGAGGCCACCAGCGCGATCGTCGTGTCGTACTACTGGCACTTCGTCGACGTCGTCTGGGTGGCGTTGTTCACGACGATCTACCTGGTCAAGTGACCCCGACCAGACAAGGAGGCCGCGCCGTGAACTGGCTCGCCGCACACCGTCACGACCGTCGCGCACCGCTGCTGCTGCTGCTGACGGCCCTGCTGCTCACCGGAGGCGTCTACGCCCTCCTCGTGCCAGCACCCGCCGTTGCTGCCAGCACGGCGAGCAGCGCTGAGGTCGACTCCGGGATGAAGCTGTTCACCGCCAACTGCGCCACGTGCCACGGCACCGGGGCGACCGGCACCGCGGCGGCGCCGTCGCTGGTCGGGGTCGGCGCCGCCGCGGTCGACTTCCAGGTCGGCACCGGCCGGATGCCGGCGCAGATGTCCGGCCCGCAGGTCGAGGCCAAGCCGGTGCAGTTCGACCAGGACCAGATCGCTGCGCTCGCGGCGTACGTCGCCTCGCTCGGCCCCGGCCCGTCGATCCCCACCGGGGACCAGGTCGACCCGGCCCAGGGCGACCCCGCCACCGGGATGGCGCTGTTCCGCACGAACTGCGCCCAGTGCCACAACGCGGTGGGTGCCGGCGGCTCGCTCTCGCAGGGCAAGTTCGCGCCCAGCCTGTGGCAGACCACCCCCACCCATCTCTACGAGGCGATGCTCACGGGCCCGCAGTCGATGCCGGTGTTCAACCAGGCCACGCTGACCTCGCAGGAGAAGCGCGACATCATCGCGTTCGTGTCCGAGCAGGGCGGCACCCAGCCGGGTGGCCTGTCGCTCGGCAGCATCGGTCCCGTGAGCGAAGGCCTGTGGGCCTGGGTGGTCGGCCTCGGCCTGCTGCTCGGGGCCGCCGTCTGGATCGGAGCGAAGTCCTCATGAGCGACGACCTCGAGCTGCGCGACACGGCCGACCAGCTCCCCGATCGCTTCGAGAACCCGGGCTTCCCGCCTCACGAGCAGCGCCGGGGCGACGTCGACCCCCGGGCGAACAAGTTCTCCGAGCGCATCGTCGTGGCGTTGTTCGCGGTCTCGATCCTGGGCACGATCGCCATGATCGCCGCCTACTTCGCGTTCCCGCCGGGCGAGACCGCGGCCTCGATGCAGCGCTCGAACCTCGCGATGGGACTCGGGCTGGCGTTCGCCCTGCTCGGCATCGGGACCGGCGCCGTGCACTGGGCGAAGTCGCTCATGAGCGACCACGAGGTCGCCGAGGAGCGGCACCCCCTGCGGTCCTCCGACGAGGTCCGCGCCCAAGCCGTCGAGGTACTCAAGGAAGGCGCCGCGGACTCGGCCATCGGTCGCCGGACCGTGCTCAAGGGCGCCGTGGCGACCTCGCTCGCACTGTTCCCCCTCACCATCGTGGTGCCGCTGGTCGGCAACGTGGGGGGCGACTGGGACGTCGCCTCGTTCAAGCGCACGATGTGGAAGAAGGGCACCCGCCTGACCACGGATCCGCTGGGTCGTCCGATCAAGGCCGCCGACGTGACGATCGGCTCGATCACCTCGGTCATCCCGGAGGGGCTCGAGGAGACCGCGCACCCGCTCGACGAGAAGGCCAAGGCCGTCGTCGTGCTGCTGCGGCTCGACCCGCGCGACCTGAAGATCCAGCCGGGCCGTGAGGACTGGCAGTACGACGGGATCGTCGCCTACTCCAAGATCTGCACCCACGTCGGATGCCCGGTGGCGCTCTACGAGCAGCAGACGCACCACCTGCTCTGCCCGTGCCACCAGTCGACCTTCGACGTCGCGGACGGTGCCAAGGTGATCTTCGGACCCGCCAAGCGGGCACTGCCGCAGCTGCCCATCACTGTCGACACCGAGGGCTACCTCGTGGCGAGCAGCGACTTCACCGAACCCATCGGCCCGAGCTTCTGGGAGCGACTGCGATGACCTCCCCCGCCGCGGCCACCGCGGACTTCCTCGACCAGCGCACCGGCCTGGGCGCCGCGGTCAAGGAGTTCGCCCGCAAGGTCTTCCCCGACCACTGGTCGTTCCTCCTGGGTGAGATCGCGCTCTACAGCTTCGTGACGCTGCTGATCTCCGGCACGTTCCTCACCATGTTCTTCGTGCCCTCGATGACCGAGGTCACCTACAGCGGTCCATGGGCATCGCTGCAGGGGACCCGGATGTCCGAGGCCTTCGCCTCGACGTTGCGCCTGTCGTTCGAGGTGCGCGGCGGGCTGCTCATGCGCCAGGTCCACCACTGGGCGGCCCTCATCTTCATGGCGTCGATCATCACGCACATGATGCGGGTGTTCTTCACGGGGGCGTTCCGCAAACCGCGTGAGCTCAACTGGGTGGTCGGCTTCACCCTTCTCATCCTCGGGCTCGCCGCGGGCTTCTCCGGCTACTCCCTGCCGGACGACGTGCTGTCCGGCAACGGGCTGCGGATCTCCGACGGTGTGCTGCGCGCCGTGCCGATCATCGGAAGCTACGGCTCCTACTTCCTGTTCGGCGGGGAGTTCCCCGGCGAGGCGCTCATCCCCCGCCTGTTCACGGTGCACATCCTGCTGGTCCCCGGCCTCATCCTGGCCCTCGTCGGGCTGCACCTGTTCATGGTGGTGCTGGCCAAGCACACCCAGTACCCGGGGTCAGGGCGGACGGACCGCAACGTCGTCGGCTTCCCGCTCTTCCCGATCTACGTGGCCAAGGCGGGCGGGTTCTTCTTCATCGTGTTCGGCGTGATCGCGCTGATGGCCGCGACCATGCAGATCAACCCGGTGTGGAACTACGGCCCGTACGACCCGTCCCCGGTGTCGGCCGGCTCCCAACCTGACTGGTACATGCTGTTCCTGGACGGGGCGCTACGACTCATGCCCGGCGGGGTCGAGGTCGTGATCGCCAACTTCACGGTGCCGCTCAACGTCCTGATCCCGGCCATGGTGGTCCCCGGCATCCTGTTCACGGCGCTGGCGGCCTACCCGTTCATCGAGGCGTACGCCACGGGCGACAAGCGGGAGCACCACGTGCTGGACCGCCCCCGCAACCGCCCCTTCCGTACCGCGTTCGGCGTCTCGCTGCTGGTGGCCTTCTTCGTGCTGGTGCTCGCCGGTTCGAACGACCTGATCGCCACGCACTTCCACCTGTCGATCAACGACATCACCTGGGTGCTGCGGTTCGCCCTGTTCATCGCCCCGGCCGCCGCGTTCATGGTCACCAAGCGCATGTGCCTGGCCCTGCAGCGCCGTGACCGAGAGATCGTCCTGCACGGTCACGAGCACGGCACGATCGTGCGTTTCGAGTCCGGGGAGTACATCGAGGTCCACCAACCGTTGAACGAGCATGAGCGTTGGATCCGGGTGCAGCACGAGCCGATCCGACCTCTGCAGGTCGCGCCGGCCGAGGACTCCCGTGGTGTGCGCCGCAAGGGGTACGCCGCGGACCTTCGACGGGCCAGGCTGTCCCGCTTGTTCTACGCCGACCGGGTCGAACCGGTCACACCCGCCGAGCTGGCCGCGTCGCACTCGCACGGCACGCACGACGAGCTGCCGCCCGCGCCGAGCGGGCAGGAGCTGGTCGCAGGCGGCCGGCGCTCCCTCGTCGCCGACGACCGTGCGCCCGGGGACGGGCACTGAAGGCCGACCTGCGACAGAGTGGACGGTGGGGCCACGCCATGTGGTCCCACGCACAACGAAGAGCCGAAAGGTGACTGATGGCTGACTACACGCTCCCCGATCTTCCCTACGACTACGCGGCGCTCGAACCGCACATCTCGGGCCGCATCATGGAGCTGCACCACGACAAGCACCACGCCGCGTACGTGGCCGGTGCCAACACGGCGCTGGAGAAGCTTGCCGCCGCACGCGAGTCCGGCGACTTCGCGGCGGTGAACCTGCAGGAGAAGAACCTGGCGTTCAACCTCGGCGGGCACGTGAACCACTCCGTGTTCTGGCAGAACCTGTCTCCCGAGGGCGGCGACCGGCCGACCGGTGAGCTCGCCGCCGCGATCGAGGAGTTCTTCGGCTCGTTCGAGAAGTTCCAGGCGCACTTCGCGGCCAACGCGCTGGGCATCCAGGGCTCCGGCTGGTCGATCCTGGCCTGGGACTCGATCGGCGCCAAGCTCGTGGTGTTCCAGCTCTACGACCAGCAGAGCAACTTCCCGCTGGGCGTCGTCCCGATCGTCGTGCTCGACATGTGGGAGCACGCCTTCTACCTCGACTACGTCAACGTCAAGGCGGACTACGTCAAGGCGTGGTGGAACATCGTGAGCTGGGTCGACGCGTCCTCGCGGTTCGACCGCGCACGCACGCAGACCGCGGGGCTCATCGTCCCCGCCTGACCTCGCATCGCCGGGAGGCCGCGACCGCACCGGTCGCGGCCTCCCGTCTGCCCCGTCCGGGACGCCGGCGCCGCCCACCGGTAGCGACCTGCCGATCCTGACGGGCCGCGCTGGCTAGGATCCGGGCCCATGGCTGATCCCGATGACGAGCGACGTCGCAGACGAACCCAGGCAGTCGCGCGGGCGATCCGCAGCGATCTCGGTCCCGGCGCGCACGGCAGGGCCGTTGACATCGGGGCCGGCGCCGGCGGGGTCAGCGTTGAGCTCGCCGACCTCTTCGAGCAGCTCGTGCTGGTCGACGTCGACGCCGCGGCGCTGGCACACGCAGCCGGGGCGTTGGCGCAGATCGCTGTCCGGGCCCGGGTGCGGACGGCCGAGGTGGACCTCTCCGACCCGGCGGCCCCGCCGCACGGTCTCGGTCCCGTCGACGTCGTCTACAGCGTGCTGGCCCTGCACCACGTGCAGCGCACCGACCTCATGCTCGCGGCGGTGCACGACCTGCTGGCTCCCGGCGGGCGCCTCCTGGTGGCCGACCTGGACTCCGACGGCGGTGGCTACCATGCCCATCGCACCGATTTCGCCGGGCACAACGGATTCGACCGCACCGAGCTCGCCGCCGTGCTGCACCAGTGCGGGTTCCGGGTGGACGGCGACCGGACGATCTACGTCGACACCAAGCTGGTCGGCGGCGAGCCCCGCGGCTTCCCGATCTTCCTGATCAGCGCGACGCGGACCGACTGACCGCCCACGGGGACCGGCGGGGCGCCGGACCGGGCCGCTGTCCGTCTCGGCGCTAGTTGTACTGCCCAGGGGCGTTGGTTGAGCGAGTGTGACGACACGCTCTGATTGATCGTGGACAGGCGAAGACCTCCTGGCGTGGAGTGGGACTGCTGAAGGTCCGCTCGACGACCAGGAGGTCCTCGTGTCTCACGCTAACGC
>JAHIJU010000473.1 GCA_018898235.1 Actinomycetota bacterium
CCTGCGGGGCGGCCTGGAAGGATGGCCACCGTGCCCAAGCCGTATCCCGATGAGTTCCGTGATGACGTCGTGCGCGTCGCTCGGGGTCGCGAGCCCGGAGTCACGATCGAGCAGGTCGCGAAGGACTTCGGAGTCCATCCGATGACGTTGCAGAAGTGGTTGCGCCGCGCGCAGATCGAGCAGGGCGCGACGCCCGGTGCGAGCAGGGCCGAAGGGGTCGAGTTGCGGCAGGCTCGCAAGCGGATCCGGCTGCTGGAGCAGGAGAACGAGGTCCTGCGTCGCGCGGCGGCCTACCTGTCGCAGGCGAACCTGCCGGGAAAAGGCTCTACCCGCTCGTGAAGGAGCTCGCCGAGCACGGGGTCCCCGTGACGGTGACGTGCCGGGTCCTCAAGCTCTCTCGTCAGCCCTACTACCGGTGGCTGGCGGCGCCGGTCACCGCGTCGCAGGTCGTGGCGGCGTTGCGCGCGAACGCGTTGTTCGACGCTCACCGCGACGACCCGGAGTTCGGGCACCGGCTGCTGGCCGACGAGGCCCGCCAGTGCGGGCAGCCGATGGCCGACCGGACCGCGTGGGCGATCACCTCGTCCAACGGTTGGTGGTCCGCGTTCGGGAAGAAGAAGGCGCGAGGGAGAGGCAAGAAGCCAGGCCCGCCGGTGCACGACGACCTGTGCGCCGTGAGCGACGAGCGCGGTCGGACCCGGCATGAGTTCGTCGCCGACGCACCCAACCGGCTCTGGCTGACCGACATTCCCCCGGCCCCAGAGGGCCGGGAGGTGCCCCCACCGAGCACAAGACCGCCGAAGGCAAGCTGTACCTGTGCGCGGTCAAGGACGCGTTCTCCGGGCGGATCGTGGGCTACTCGATCGACTCACGGATGAAGTCCCGCCTCGCGGTGAACGCCCTGCTCAACGCCGTCTCAATGCGCGGTGACGTCGCCGGGTGCATCGTGCACAGCGACAGAGGCAGTCAGTTCCGAAGCCGGAAGTACCGGCGGGCTCTGGACAATCATCGCCTGGTCGGATCGATGGGTCGGGTCGCCTCGTGCGGGGACAACGCCGCGATGGAGTCCTTCTTCGCCCTGCTGCAGAAGAACGTCCTGGACCGCCGCTCCTGGACCACCCGAGACGAGCTCCGGATCGCGATCGTGACCTGGACCGAACGGACCTACCACCGCCGGCGCCGGCAAGTCCGCCTCGGCCGGTTGACCCCCATCGAGTTCGAGACCACCATGACCACGCCAGCCGCCCTGGCAGCGTGACTACAACCTGTCACCTATCGGTGCAGCAGACCCCGACGCCAGCGCAAGCTGCTCGAGGCCCACTACAACGACGCCATCAGCATCGACATGCTCCGCACCGAGCAGCACCAGCTCACCACCGACCTGACTGCCGTCACCCGGCGCCTAGACGCCCTGTCCACTGACCACGCCGAGGCCGACCGGCTCATCACCTGGGCCCTCGACCTCGCCCAGCACTTCGCTCGGGCCTACCGCAGCGCACCCGACCACATTCGCCGCCTCATCAACCAGACCCTCTTCGAGCGCATCGACGTGATCGAAGACACCGACGGTACCCACCACATCCAGGTCGCCTACAACCCGCCGTTCGACATCATCTTCAGCGCCGGCACCCGCGACCTCGTCGCCCAGACGCACCGCGCCATCGCCACAGCGCCCCAGACACACGAAGAGCCCGCCGAAACCGGCGGGCTCTTCCTGAACTTGCTATCTGCGACGCTGCTTACTCGTGTGTCGGGTTCGAGCAAGAGCATCATGGTGGAGCTGAGGGGATTCGAACCCCTGACCCCCTGCATGCCATGCAGGTGCGCTACCAGCTGCGCCACAGCCCCGAGGCCCTCCGAAGAGGGCTTCACGCGCCCCGGAAGGCGCCCGGTGAGTCTAGGACACCGGCGGCCTCCGACGCTAATCCGGGTCGCGCGTCCCGGCGTCGGGAGAGTCGGAGGGCTCCGGGTCGGGCCCGGCGTCCCAGTCGCGCGAGGCGTCCGTCGGGCCCAGGTTGTAGCCGTGCAGCCGCCAGGCCGGGCCGACGGGGCCGTGGGCCGGGGTCAGGTTCGCCCAGTGGGCGTTGCGCATCCCCGTCAGCCCGTGCCAGCCGGCCGGTGCCGCGAGCATCGTCGAGATCCCGGCCGCGATGGCCGACCCGTGCGAGACGACCACCAGCGTGCCCGTGGGCAGCGCTGCGGCGTGCTCCTCGACGGCGACGGCCATCCGGGCGCCGACGTCGGCGCGGGCCTCCGCCTCGACACCCTGCGGGTCCAGGCCGGACCGCCAGTCCGCGTACTCCTGCGGCCAGGTGGCGGTGATCTCCTGGCCCGTCATGCCCTCCCAGACCCCGAAGCTGCGTTCGCGCAGCCGCGGGTCGGTGAGCACCGGCAACCCCGTAGCCCGGGCCAGGAAGTCGGCCGTCTGGCGGGCCCGGACCAGATCCGAGCAGACGATCGCGGCCGGGTCGTGGTGGGCGAGCATCGCGGCCGCCGCCATCGACGCCTGCCAGAGCCCGACCTCGTCCAGCGGGATGTCGACCTGGCCCTGCAACCTGGCCTGGAAGTTGTAGGCGGTCCGACCGTGGCGCCAGGTGAGCACCCGGGTGGCGCTCATGCCTGCTCCGCGCCGGCCAGGACGTCCGCCGGGAGCTCGATCACCGGGCAGTCCTTCCAGAGTCGTTCGAGTGAGTAGTAGCCGCGGTCGTCGGCGTGCTGCACGTGGACCACGAGGTCACCGAAGTCGAGCAGCACCCAGCGCCCCTGCGCCTTGCCCTCCCGGCGCACCGGCGCCCTCCCCAGCCCGTGCAAGGCATCCTCGATCGCGTCGACGACGGCCCGGACCTGGCGCTCGTTGGTCCCGGACGCGATGAGGAACGCATCGGTGAGCACCAGCTGCCCGCTCACGTCGAGCGCCACCAGGTCCTGCGCCTTGCGGTCGGCCGCGGCACGGGCCGCAGCGATGGTCAGGTCGATCGCTCGCGATGAGGCGGGCACAGATCTCCTCAGGTTCAGCGGACGGGCGGACCGGTGTCCGCCACGGTCTGGAGGCCGACGGCGGACGCCTGTGCCCCGGTGGTGCTGGAGCTCGCGTTGTCGAGCAGCAGGAAGATGACCCAACCCAGCACGAATGCCACCAGTGCCAGCACCACGAGGTGCAGCCACGTGTAGGAACGGACCTTCTCGGCCTTCGCATCCTCTGGCTCGGCCGGGTCGCCCGGGGCCTGCGCACCGGCGGCGACGTCCGGCTCGGTCACCGGCACCGCACCCCACAGACCCGGAACGGGCGCAGGAACGGGAACGGGCTCCGGCGCAGGCGGCACGACCGGGCCTGCCAGAGCGGCCACCGTAGGCCCGGGAGTGTCCACGGGCGGCGGCGGAAAGACCGGGGTCGGGGTCGCCGGGGCCGGCACGCGTGCCGGGGTGGCAACGGGGGCCGCAGTCGGCTCGGGGCTGACGGTCGACGACTGCGAAGGCACCGGGCGCCACCCCGTCGCGGGTGCGGTCCCGGCCGGCTGCTCCGGCGCAGGGGGCGCGGTCAGCCCGCGGTCACGCCACGACGCCCGCGGGGCGAGCGCGCTCGGGCCGGGTGCGGCCGGGGACGCGGCTCCCGACCCGCTCGGTACAGGAGCCGGAGCACCGGCACCCGAGGAGCTCGGCTGCGGCCAGGTGACAGGGCGCACCGGCGATGATGCGGGTGGGGCCGAGACCGGTCGCGGCACGGCGACCGGAGCCGCCTCGGTACCGGGGATGCCGCGTGGCACCGCACGGGCCGCCGGCGTGGCGGCCGGAGCCGGCGCTACCTGACGGACCCCACTCGTCCAGGACGGCACACCCCGGTGCCCGCCGCCCGACGGTCTGGCCTCGGTCGCCGCCGCGCCCTGGGCGCCCGGCGCCCCGGCCCGGCCGCCCGCGCGCGGGGCCGTGCCCGGATGCGACGGCGGCACGGCCGTCGACGGCTCGGCGC
>JAHIJU010000474.1 GCA_018898235.1 Actinomycetota bacterium
CCACCCGAGAGGGCCTTCGGCTTGCGGTCGAGGTACTCGGACAGGTCGAGGATCTTGGCGGCCTCCTCGACGCGGGTGCGGATCTCGGCCTTCGGGGTGCCGGCGATCTTGAGCGCGAAGCCCATGTTGTCCGCGACCGTCATGTGCGGGTACAGCGCGTAGTTCTGGAACACCATCGCGATGTCCCGGTCCTTGGGCTGCACGTCGGTGACGTCGCGGTCACCGATGAGGATGCGGCCGGCGTTCACGTCCTCGAGGCCGGCGAGCATGCGCAGCGAGGTCGACTTGCCGCAGCCGGACGGGCCGACGAGGACGAGGAACTCGCCGTCCTCGATGTGCAGGTTGAGCTGGTCGACGGCCGGACGCTCGGTGCCCGGGTAGACCCGGGTGGCGTGGTCGTAGGTGACAGTAGCCATGACAGAAGATCCCTTCACCGGCAGGTACGTGCCGGACGATCCGTAGTGAAGGCGGGACGCGACCCAGGTGGGTCGCGCTCGTGTCATCGCTGACAGCGTCATCGATGACGATCCGGACCCCGCGAGCGGGGCTGAGGACCCGTCGAGTATCGCATGACCGACGCCCAGGTCACCAATGGGCAAAGGGCCCGACCGGCCGGTGGCCTCAGGCACGCACCGCGCTACGGCGTCGCGTCGAGGGCGTCGGCCAGCACGCCCAGTGCGGCGACGAAGGCGTCCGGGTCGTCCACCCGGTAGGCCGCGACGGTCCCGCCCGGTCCCACCTTGACGCCGATGTCCCCGGCGCCCAGCGTGACCAGGGCGTTCTCATCGGTCAGGTCGTCACCTGCGTACAGCACGGCGCGGACCGCCAGGTCGTGGCGCAGCGCCAGGAGCGCCGTGCCCTTGTCGGCGTCGAGCACCGACAGCTCGACGACGTTCTTGCCCTCGATCACGTGGACGCCCAACCGGGTGCCGACGGTGCGGGCCTGGGCCAGCGCCTGCTCGGCGATGTCGGGCTGGGCGAGCCGGGTGTGCACGACGGCGGCCGACGGTTTGGCCTCGACCCAGACGCCGTTGCGTCCGCGGGAGACGGCCGACAGCTGGGCGCTGGCCTGGGCCAGCAGATCGGCCTGCTCCGCGGTGAGCGGTGCGACCGCCCGGTCGAGGCCGAACGGCAGGACCCGGGCGCGCTCGGCGCCGTGGCTGCCGATCAGCACCGTGCCGACCGGGACCTGCGCGAGCGTGGCGAGGGTCGTCAGGTCACGCCCCGAGATCAGGGCCAGCCGGACGCCGGCCCCCATGAGCCGGTCGAGTGCCACCACCCCGTCGGGCAGGATCCGCGACGCCGACGGGTCGTCCTGCAAGGGGGCCAGGACCCCGTCGAAGTCGAGCGCCACGAGCAGCGGGTGACGGGACGGGTCGGCGGCCAGCGCGCGCAACGCCTCGTGCAGCCCCTCAGTCATCGGCGGTGCTCGCCAGGGCGTCGAGGAACTGGCTGGACCAGGCGTGCACATCGTGCTGGAGCACCCGGCGGCGCAGCTTCCGCATCCGCTTGCGCATGTGCTTGGGGTCCATCCGGACCGCGGTCGCGATGGCGTCCTTCAGCCCGTCGATGTCGTGCGGGTTGACCAGGAGGGCCGAGGTCAGCTCGTCGGCCGCGCCGGTGAACTCGGAGAGCACGAGCACGCCGCTCTCGTCCGAGCGGGCCGCGACGTACTCCTTGGCGACCAGGTTCATCCCGTCGCGCAGCGCGGTGACCAGCATGACGTCGGCCGCCAGGTAGAGGGCCGCCATCCCGGCCGCGTCGAACGACTGGTGCAGGTACTGGACGGGGGAGTGGCCGACCGTCCCGTGGTCGCCGTTGAGCCGGCCGACGATCTGGTCGACCTCGTCACGCAGCTGGGCGTACGCGCCGACGTTCTCCCGGCTCGGGGTCGCGACCTGGACGAGCGTGGTGCCGTCCGGCGAGAGCCGACCCTCCGCGAGCATCTCGCCGTAGGCCTGCAGCCGGTGCCGGATGCCCTTGGTGTAGTCGAGCCGGTCGACGCCGAGCAGCAGGACGTCGGGGTTGCCGAGCTCGGCGCGCACCTGCCGGGCCCGCTCCTGCACGCACGGGGTCCGGGCGAGCGCGTCGAACTGGGCCGAGTCGATCGAGATCGGGAACGTCCCGACGCGGACCCGGCGCGGCGCTCCGTCGGACGGCACGTCCAGCACCACGGGGCCGCGGGTGGCCGCGCCGGTGTAGCGGCGGACGGCCTGCAGGAAGTTCGAGGCACCGCCGGCCCGCTGGAAGCCGATGAGGTCGGCCCCGAGCAGCCCCTCGATCACCTGGCGGCGCCACGGGAGCTGCGCGAACAGCTCGGTCGCCGGGAACGGGATGTGCAGGAAGAACCCGATGCGCAGATCGGGGCGCAGGGCGCGCAGCATGGCGGGCACGAGCTGGAGCTGGTAGTCGTGCACCCAGACCACGCCCCCCGGGGCGGCCACGGCGGCGGCCGCGTCCGCGAACCGCTGGTTGACCCGCTGGTAGGCGTCCCACCAGGAGCGATGGAAGCTCGGCTGGACGATGACGTCGTGGTAGAGCGGCCAGAGCGTGTCGTTGGAGAAGCCCTCGTAGTAGCTCTCCACGTCCTGGGCCGACAGCTCGACGGGCACCAGCTGCGTGCCCTCCGCCTCGAACTGGTCGAGCGCCAGGTCCGGGGTGCCGGACCAGCCGACCCAGGCCCCGTCGTGCTGCGAGGTCAGGGGCGTCAGCGCCGTGACCAGCCCACCGGGGGACCGGTCCCAGCTGACCACACCGTCGGGTCCGACGCTGGCGTCCACCGGCAGGCGGTTCGCGACGACGACGAGGTCGCGACCGGTCTGCGACGGTTCGAACGGCACGGATGGCCTTCCTGCTGGTGTGCGCCGACCCTATCCGGCCGCACCGCGATGCGCGGGGCGTGGCAGCGCGCGCGGGACCCGTGGGCTGGATACGGTGCGCCCCATGGAGCGGATCGGGCTCGCCCCCGGGACGCCGATCGGGGGATACACCATCGTCGCCCCGCTCGGCCAGGGCGGCATGGGGGCGGTGTACCGGGCCGTCGACGACGGCGGTGGTGCCGTCGCGCTCAAGCTGCTGCACCCGGACGTCGGCGCCGATCCGGTGGCCCGGGCCCGGCTGACCCGTGAGGCGGCCGCGCTGCAGCGGCTCCGGCACTCCGCGGTGGCCCGGGTGCTCGACGTCGAGGCCGACTCCACCGAGGCGTTCCTGGTCACCGAGCTCGTCCCCGGCCGCTCGCTCGACGTGCAGGTGCGCGCCGACGGGCCGCTGGGACCCCAGGCGCTCGTCGACCTCGCCGCCGGGCTGCACGCGGCCCTGGTGGCCGTGCACGAGGCGGGGGTGCTGCACCGCGACCTGAAACCGTCGAACGTCATGATGACGGCGGGCGGACCGGTGCTCATCGACTTCGGGCTGGCGCAGTCGGCCGGCGACCCCCAGCTCACCTCGACCGGTCTGCTCGTCGGAACGCCGGGCTACCTGGCGCCCGAGCTGCTGGACGGTCAGGAGCCCGGACCGACCGGCGACCTGTGGGGCTGGGCGGCGGTGCTGGCCTACGCCGCGACGGGCCACCCGCCGTTCGGCTCGGGTCCGGTCGGCACGGTGCTGGCCCGGTCCCGTGCCGGTGAACCGGACCTGACGGGGCTGCCGCGGCGTACGGCGGCCGCCCTGCGGGGCGCCCTGCGTCCTGACCCGGCCGTCCGGCTGGACCCCGAGGAGCTCCTCGAGGCCCTGCGGGCGAGCGCCCGGGGTGAGCCGGACGACGCCGAGGAGGAGACCCACGTGGTGGTCGACCGGGACGCCGCGACGACCACGCTGGCGGGCGCCGCGAACGACGGCCGGACGCGCGTGTTCGTGCCGCCCCCACCGGGAGCCGAGCCCACCGAGGTCCTCGGTCCGCCCGCCCCGCCGCAGCCGGCCGCCGACGGTGCTGCGCCGCCCCTGCTCGACGTGCTCCCGGCCTTCGACGCCGGGGCCGACGACCAGGGCGGCGACCAGGACGACGCCGGGCTCGACCTGCCACCGGCACCACCCTCCCTCGAGCTGGAGGGCCCCCCGGGGTACCGGCGGCCCCCGGCACCCCGCCGCTGGGGGTCGGTCCTCGCACTGGGCGTGCTCGTGGCGGCTGCCGGCGCCCGGTACCCGACGCTCACTCTCGCGGTGGTCCTCGTGGTGCTGGTGCTCGTGCGCGCCGTCGGGTCGGGGGTCGAGGCCTTCCACGGGCGCCGTGAGCGGGCCGGGGTGCGCGGCTCCGACCGGGCGCTCGCGGTGGTCGGTGCACCCTGGCACCTGGTGCTCGGGCTGCTCGGCGTCCTGCCGGGGGTCGTGGTCGGGGCCAGCGTCGTGGTCATCGTGCTCGGGCTCACCTGGTGGCTCGTGGGCAGCGGGCAGTGGGTGCTCACGCGGGCCC
>JAHIJU010000516.1 GCA_018898235.1 Actinomycetota bacterium
GCGACTTCTTCATGAACTACGAGTTCGCCCAGGCCATCCGCACCGGGGTGCAGCCGTACTTCGACGTCTACAAGGGTGTCCAGATGGCCCTCGTCGGGGCGCTGGCCTACCGCTCGGCCCTCGAGGACAACCGCTCGATCGTCATCCCCGACCTGCACGACCCGGCCGTGCTCGACGCGATGGCGAACGACCACTTCTCGCCGGACCCGAAGGACGCCGGTGGCGACAACCCGCTGCCGTCGGTGCTGGGCCACGTCGAGCCGACGCCCGAGGGCAAGGCCTACGCCGCCGAGGTCTGGTCGCGCACCGACGAGCTGTTGTTCGGCGGAGGCCTCTGGGACCGCTGAGCCTTGTCGTGACGGAGAGGCCCGGGTCCGGACGACCCGGGCCCCTCCGTGATCCCCCGAGTGTCCTCGACCGGTGGAGAACGTCCCGGCGGCCGGGAGAACTCCGCAATCCTGGCCTTGAGCGTCCGGTGCCACACTGGACTTTGGCGAACTCGAAGCCCGCGCACTTCGGACGGCGTCGGGCGACCGGTGATGACCGGCCGCGGTGTGCCTAAGCCAGGTGCCCATAGATCTCCCGCATGAAGGTGCGCGCTTCACTAGCGGGATCGTCGAAGAGCCGCTGCTCAAGTACGGCATTGACGTACTGCGCCCCCTTCGGCTCGTTGACGTGCGGATAGAACCTCTCCAGTTCACCAACCTGGACAAGGTAGATGCCGCGAGCTCTCAAGAAGGAGTCAATCTCGAAGAAAAATGCCAGCTGGGAGGCGTCTAGAGCGCGGGTACCTCCCCGCTTGACAGCTTTCCAGCCGCTCCTCGTCTTTATGGCCTCGGAGATTTCGCTTCTCTCGGCCTCTGTCACCGGGGAGTCTCTTCGTCGCCTGCGGAACAGGCTATCGACTGTCGACTTGACTCTTCCGACCGTCGCCGGGGCTGCGTCGGCGACTACCGAAGAGTTTAGTTGACGGATCGCTTCCACCTCGCTCCGAATGAGTGGGGAGCCAACGGCGTCGCACATCTTCTCGATCAGTTGCGAGTTGTCGAGGAGGTCGATGTCCGCGACCGCAACAGATCGAACCCCGAGGTCGGCGAGGAGGTGCATTGCCCTGGGAAATGCCGACTTTCCGCCAATATTGACGAATGTCAGGTCGGGTCGCACCTCAGCTTCGATCTCGGCGTCAAGGTGTGCCTCGTAAAATCGAGAGTCGGCATCGTTCTCGGTTACCACGACGCCGCGATGAAAGACTCCGTCTACAATACGAGAATAGTTGAGGAGTGGATCGGACCACAGCGACCTAACCGACTCCTTGTCCAATACGCGCACGCCCCGCTCGCCAGTCGAGCGAGTGTCCAGACGAAGGAGCGTGACGCTCCTTCCTGTGGTAGAAATCGCATCCAGTACGCCCTTTATGACGTCGCGCGAATGTGTTGCGGCGATCACCTGCCCGCGCGGGTTTGAGTCCGTCACAAGGAACCTGCCGAGAAGCTGCGCCTGCGGTGGGTGAAGAAACGCTTCGGGCTCATCGATGAATGTGACGTGCTGGGGGCCTGCGAGAACTGAGGCTAGAATATTGATGAAGCTCCGCACCCCGTCGCCCTCGGAGGCCAAATCTGGACGAGAGTCGAATGACTCGAGATACTCGCGGGAGGTCGGCTGTGCGACGGGCGGAGGTAGAGGGCTCCCGCGGCGAATCTTGAGAATCGCGGGGTCGTATCTATTGATGGCGACATCGAATCGGAAGGCCTGCTTTATGCGCGCTCGAAACTTATCTTCGAGTTCTGGCTTCTCCGCTAGGTGATGTAGAAAGCTCGTAGGTCGTTGTCGTGTGTCGCGCGGAGGTGCGCTGTTATCGAACTGCAATCGCGCCCCAGCCTCCAGGATGACGCACATGTGACGCGCTGCGATCGGGAAGTAGGGCGCATCCTGCATACCGCTCTGAATTTCTTGGAATGAGCGCTTGACCGTCTCCCAGGAGCCACTTGCTGCATTGGTCCAGTCGTCGTCAATTGTTCTCGTTCCGGCATAAGGGTACCCTGAACTCCAGGGGATGGTCCTCGCAAATTCTTCGAACCACGCGAACTGCTGCCCTTCTTCTCCGTGAAGGCGAGTTCTTGTGCGGCTGACCCATAGGCGCTGTCCGGGTGTAGGTTTTGAAGTGAACGAACCGTGAAGCTCTCGCAGGAATGTTGACTTCCCGACATTGTTCGGCCCTACGATCAGCACGACTCCATTCGGTGGAATTTCGATTTCTTGACCGGCAGTCGTGAGTATTTCAATGATTCCCACCTCAAGTCCGGTGGTTGATGCCGACTCTGGTCGGAACTCCTGGCTCTCGAACCCGGCTTCCCCTGCGTCTGAGGTCATGGACGTCACGCTATCCCCGGTCATTCGCGTGGGCACACTCCGCAACGTCGCGTGGCCGGCCAGTCGAGTTGCGTGCTCGTCGCTCCTGGAAGTGGAGC
>JAHIJU010000049.1 GCA_018898235.1 Actinomycetota bacterium
CGGCACTGCCGCCCGGGGGACGAGGTCGAGGTGCGGGTCTCGGTGCCCGCCGAGGTGCAGGTCGGACGTGGTGCAGGTGTCGTGGTGCTGGAGGTCCAGGACACCGGGCCCGGGATCGCGGCTGCGGATCAGGCCCGCGTGTTCGACCGGTACGTGCGCGTCGGGGACGGTCGGATGCCCGGCTCGGGGCTGGGATTGGCCGTGGTCCGCGAGTTCGTCGAGGCGCACGAGGGCCGGGTCGAGCTCGTGTCTGCTCCCGGTCTGGGGACGACGGTGACCGTGCGGTTGCCGCTCGCCTCCGCCTGAACCGCCTCCCGTGCACCAGGCTCGAAATACCCCCGGGGGTATTTCGAGAGGAGATCGACGGATGGCCGAGGTGGATGTGACGGTGCTCGCGGCGGCACGGGCGGATGGGGCCCTCGTGATCGACGTCCGCGAACCGCACGAGTTCGAGGACGGGCACGTTCCCGGCGCCCGGCTGATCCCGTTGGCAACCGTGCCGTACCGCGTCGACGACGTCCCCCGCGACGGTCGGGTCTACGTGATCTGCCAGTCCGGGAACCGCAGCCGGGTCGCGGCCGAGACGCTGGCCCGGGCAGGTCGCGAGGTCACCAGCGTGCTCGGAGGTACCTCGGCCTGGGTCGCGGCCGGGCACCCGGTCGTCCGTGGGCCGCGCGACCGCGCCTGACGTCGACCCGGGTCGCGCTCAGCGGTCCGCGGCGCCGTCCGCCAGCTCGGCGAGCACCTGGCGGCCGCCGGTGCGGTAGGCGTCCCACAGCGGACCGCCGGGGCCGCGTGACCACCGGGCATCGACCTGGTCGATCACCGCGGCCGGCTGGGCGTCGGGCTCTGCGAGCGCCCGGCGCAGATCCGCGAGCGCTGCGGCGCGACCCTCCAGGTGCTTGGCGCGCACCGCCCGATCGGCAGGGACCCTGCACACCGCCGCACCGGACAGCAGATCGGTGAGCTCGGCGAGCGCGGTCCTCTCCAGGCGCTCGATCTCGGCCTGGGTGGTGGTCTGCGGCATCGGGCCTCTCCGGGGCATCGCCCGCGGTGGGGGGCGGTGCGGTGCACATGTTGTCCCGTCATGGTCCCACCGCGGCCCGCGGCGTCTCGCGCCGGTGCGGGCCGGTCGGCCGACCAGACCTCAGGCTCGGCCGCCCACGGTCGGGGAACACCGGATCGGAGGCGGTGGTTGCCACCCGTGTGAGCACACCCATCACCATCGACGTCTGGTCCGACATCGCCTGCCCGTGGTGCTACATCGGCAAGCGGCGCTTCGAGGCCGGGCTTGCCTCGCTCGGCGACCAGGCGCCGCCGGTCGCGTTGACCTACCACTCCTTCGAGCTGGCCCCGGACACCCCGGTGGACTTCGAGGGCAGCGAGGTGGACTTCCTCGCCCGGTACAAGGGCCTGCCCGCCGAGCAGGTGCAGCAGATGCTCGGCCACGTCGGCCAGATCGCCCGGGAGGTGGGGCTCGACTACGACTTCGACGCCCTGCGCCACACCAAGACCCTCAAGGCCCACGAGCTGTTGCACCTCGCCAAGGCGCACGGCCGCCAGCTCGAGCTGGCCGAGCGGCTGTTCGAGGCCTACTTCACGCAGGGCGGGCACGTCGGGCGGGTGGATGACCTGGTCGGCTACGCGGTCGAGGTCGGGCTCGACGCCGACGAGGCCCGCGCCGCCCTGGCGGACGGGCGCTACGCCGCCGCGGTGCAGGCCGACCTCGACCAGGCCGTGGCCTACGGCATCCAGGGCGTGCCGTTCTACGTCATCGACGGGCGCTACGGCGTCTCCGGCGCCCAGCCGCCCGAGGTCTTCGCCCAGGCGCTGACGCGGGTCGCCGCGGAGCGCGCCGCATGAGCGCCACCGACCCCGGCCTGGTGCTGCTTGCCCTGGACCAGCCCGCACCGATGTGCGTCGACGGCGTGTGCGCACCGGTGGTGGCCCCGGGCGACGCGGCCGCCTCAGATGAAGAAGGTGCCGTTCGAGTCGTTGGCGTCGCCGAGCATGGTCGCCACGCCGCCCAGCTCGACGCCGTCGATCAGCTCGGCGCGGTCGATGCCCAGCAGATCCATCGTCATGGTGCAGGCCACGATCTTGACCCCGCCGGCCTGGGCGGAGGCGATGAGCTCGGGCAATGACGGAACCTTGTTGTCCGTCATCACCTTCTTCATCATCTTCGTCCCGGCGCCCAGCATGTGCAGCTGCGACAGCTTGAGCTTGTCCGGCCCGGACGGCATCATTGCGCCGAACATCTTGTCGAGCATCGATTTGTCGCCCACGGCAGGTGCGTTCGGGCGGCGCAACGCATTCAGCCCCCAGAAGGTGAAGAACATCGCCACCTCCTCGCCCATCGCGACCGCACCATTGGCGATGATGAACGTGGCGAGCACCTTGTCCAGATCGCCGGAGAAGACGATGAAGGTCTTCTTCTGCTTGGCCGGCACCGCGCGGCCCGCGGGCGCCCCGCCGCCCTTGCGGAACCGTGCGACGTACCCGGGGCCTTCCGGGACCAGCTCGAGCAGCTCGTGGCCGTTGGTCGCCGCCCAGGCCGGTGCGTCCAGCCGGAACCCGGGGTCCGAGACATGGGCCAGCACCTCGTCGCCGGGGGCCAGGTGCTCGATCTCCTTGCGCAGCGCCATGATCGGACCGGGGCAGGCCAGACCGGTGCAGTCCAGGTCCACGACCACGCCCGATGCGGCCGGCTTGGCGCTGCTCGCGGTCTCGGCGTAGGAGATCACCGGGGTCGCGGTGTCGACCTCGCTCGGCGCCACGTGGTGGTAGGCGCGGAACGTCGTCATCCCGCCGGACAACGTGGCGACATCGGTGAACCCGCGCTGCACGAGCGCCCGGTAGGCCAGGTACGAGCGGAACCCGACGGCGCAGTACAGGCGGATCGGGGTGCTGGTGTCCCAGTCGGCGCTGGCCGCCCGGATCCGGCACAGCGGCACGTTCTCGGCCCCCGGTAGGTGCCACATCTCGAACTCGTCGGGACCGCGCACATCGATGATCCGGGTGCCCTCGACGGCCTGCGGCCAATCCTTGGCGTACCAGAGCTGCAGATCGCCCAACAACACGTTCGACGCCATGAACCCGGCCATGTTGACCGGGTCCTTGGCCGATCCGAACGGTGGTGCATAGGCGAGCTCAAGCTGTTCGAGGTCGTGCACAGTCATTCCGGCGCGCAATGCCGTGGCCAGCACGTCGAGCCGCTTGTCGACCCCGTCGAAACCGGAGATCTGGGCGCCGAGAATGGTGCCGTCGGTGGGGGAGAACAGCAGCTTGACGTCCATCATCGCGGTGCCCGGGTAGTACCCGGCGTGCCCGTGCGGGTGGGTCTGCACCGTGAGGTAGTCGATCCCGGCGGCCGCCAGCTGCTTCTCGCTGGCCCCAGTGGCACCGGCCACCATGTCGAACACCTTGACGATCGAGGTGCCCTGCGTCGAGGTGTACGTGGTGTCCCGGCCGCACATGTTCTCGGCGGCCACCCGGCCCTGCCGGTTCGCCGGGCCGGCCAGCGGGATGAGCCAGGTGTCGGGGAGCACCGTGTGGCGCACCTCGACGGCATCGCCCGCGGCCCAGATCGACGGGTCGGACGTGCGCATGTGCGCATCGACGGCGATCCCGCCGCGGGGCCCGAGCTCGATCCCGGCGGCCGTGGCGAGCGTGACGTTGGGGCGTACCCCGGCGGCCATGACCACCAGATCGGTGGTGAGGAAGGTGCCGTCGCGCAGCTCGACCTGGGTGCGGCCGTCGGACCGGGTGGTGAAGGCTGCGGCGGCGGTGCCCAGGTGCAGCGTCAGGCCGTGCGCGCGCAGGTAGTTCTCCATCGCGGTGGTCATCTCGCGGTCGAGCGGCGGGACGATCTGGTCGGCCATCTCGACGATCTCGACGCTCACCCCGCGTTCGTGCAGGTTCTCGGCCATCTCCAGGCCGATGTACCCGGCACCGATGACGACGGCGTGCGCGATGCCGCCGGCGCGCTTCGGCCCGCCGTCGCCGTCGACCGCGCGCTTGATGGCGTCCATGTCGCCGATGCGGCGCAGCACGTGGACCGACGGCAGGTCGATGCCGGGCAGTGCCGGACGGACGGGGTCGGCGCCGGGCGCCAGGGCGAGGCGGTCGTACGGCGCGTCGTACTCCTCACCGGTGTCGCGGACGCGCGCGCGCACGGTCTTGGCCGCGCGGTCGATCGAGAGGACCTCGACCCCGTTGCGCACGTCGATGTCGAGGGACTCGCGCAGGCTCTCGGGGGTCTGCAGCAGCAGCCGGGAACGATCCTTGATCGTCTCGC
>JAHIJU010000475.1 GCA_018898235.1 Actinomycetota bacterium
ACATGCTGAACACGGGGGTCGAGGTCGAGGCGCGTCCGGCCGGCAAGAAGATCAAGCGGTTGTCACTGCTGTCGGGCGGTGAGCGGTCGCTGGCCGCGGTCGCGATGCTGGTCGCCATCTTCAAGGCCCGGCCGAGCCCGTTCTACGTGATGGACGAGGTGGAGGCGGCACTCGACGACGCGAACCTCGGCCGTTTGCTGGAGGTCATGCGGGAGCTGCAGACCGATTCGCAGCTCATCGTGGTGACCCACCAGAAGCGGACGATGGAGATCGCCGACGCGCTCTACGGCGTGACCATGCGCGGCGACGGTGTGAGCACGGTGATCAGCCAACGACTGCGGGATGCCGCCTCGGCCTGAGCCTGCCTCGGCAGCCTGGGTGGTCGGCCCGGTCCGTCGAGCCGTCCCCGCGACCGCATCGGCCGGTCGGGTGGCGTCGGGGTGAAGTTCCTGTGGAGGTCGGCGCGGGCCCCGGCAGGGTCGGGTCCGCGGGGAGAGAATCGTCCCATGGCTGTTCTGATCGGCGTTGTCCTGACCGTGGTCGTCGCATGTGGTGTCATCCTGCTGGCGTCCGTCTCACCCGATCGTGACGTCCTGGCCCGTGACGAGTCGGTCTGGCGGTCGTTCCGGCGCGGCATGCACCGACCCCGCCCCGCGGCCCCGGCCGAGCCGGTCGACGTGCCGCTCACCGAGATGCTCCGGCTGTCGGATGACGGCGGCGACGCCTACCTCACCCCGGATGAGCTGCAGCTCACCTGGACCCGCGCCCGTGAGCGCGCGAGCGAGCAGACCGCGCGCGCCGGTGAGCTCGCGGGACGCGCGCTCCCGCACCACCGCGACCCCGCGACGGCCCGGCGGGCCTGACCGACACGTCCGGCGCCCGGGCACCCCGACGCTCGTCAGTGAGCGAACGGTTCGGCGCAGCCGCCGTCGACCCGCCAGACTGAGCCTGTGCTCACGCTGAACTCGTCCGAGGTGCCCGTCCTGATCGGCCTCGCCGTCCTGCTCGTGCTGGCCGGCGTCCTGGTCGTTGCTCTGCTGGTCCGGTCGAGCCGTCGGGGCTCCGCGCCGCAGGTGCCGAGCCCGCCGTCGCAGGAGGCGCCGCCGTCGCAGGAGGCGCCGCGGGAGGCCGAGGAAGTCACGGCCCCGCGCGAGCCGGCCGCGGTCGCAGAGCCGGCGCTCCGGGAGGTTCCCGCGCCGACGGCCGGTCGCCTGGTCCGTCTGCGGGAGCGCCTCGCCAGGTCCGGGTCGCCGCTGGGCGCCCGCGTCCTCAGTGTGCTGTCACGTGACCACCTGTCCGAGGACGACTGGGATGAGCTCGAGGAGACGCTGCTGCTGGCCGATGTCGGCGCCGGGCCGACGGCCGAGCTGATCGATGCCCTGCGCACCCGGGCCCGGGTCGCGGGCCTGGACGATCCGGCCGCCACCCGGGCGGTGCTGCGTGACCAGCTCGTGGCCCTGCTGGACCCGAGCCTGGACCGGTCGCTCGGCGTCCAGCCCGGAACGGATGAGGCCGGGGCCCAGGTCCCCGCCGTCGTGCTGGTGGTCGGCGTCAACGGCACGGGGAAGACCACGACGGTCGGCAAGCTCGCACGCGTCCTGGTGGCCGACGGACGGTCGGTGGTGCTCGGCGCCGCGGACACGTTCCGCGCAGCCGCGGCCGATCAGCTCGCCACGTGGGGCTCGCGGGTCGGGGTCCCGACCGTGCGCGCCGACCGGGACGGGGCCGATCCGGCCTCGGTCGCCTTCGACGCCGTGCGCACCGGGCGGCGCGAGGGCGTGGACGTCGTCCTGGTGGACACGGCGGGCCGGCTGCAGAACAAGGCCGGGCTGATGGACGAGCTCGGCAAGATCGTCCGCGTGGTGACCCGCGAGGCGCCGCTCACCGAGGTGCTCCTCGTGCTCGATGCCACGACGGGCCAGAACGGGCTGTCCCAGGCGCGCGTGTTCGCCCAGGTCGCAGCCGTGACGGGCATCGTCCTGACCAAGCTCGACGGGACCGCCAAGGGCGGCATCGTGGTGCAGGTCCAGCGCGAGCTCGGCGTCCCGGTCAAGCTCGTCGGGCTCGGCGAGGGGCCGGACGATCTGGCCCCGTTCGACGTCGAGGCGTTCGTCGACGGACTGCTCGGGGCCTGAGGCTTCCGCTCGTCGCCCTGGGGTTCGGGTCGGCGACGACACATGATGTTTACCTGGCCGCAGGGTCCGTGACGCGGCTGTAACACGCGCGGTGGTCGCAGGTAACCGGGGTCCTCCACGGTTGTGCCGTCCAGCTGCTCCGGCTGGGCCTCGGGAGAAACGGATACCGCGAATGCTGATGGACGGTTTCGCTCTGGACTCCGGCAACACCGCGTGGATGCTCACCTCCGCCGTCATCGTCCTCATGATGACGGTCCCCGCCCTGGCGTTCTTCTACGGCGGCATGGTGCGCGGCAAGTCGGTCCTCAACATGCTGATGATGAACTTCGTCGCCGCTGGCACGGTCGGGCTCATCTGGATCCTGTACGGCTACTCGATGTCGTTCGGTACCTCGACCACCGGGCTCGGCCAGTTCTTCGGCAACCCCTTCGAGTACTTCGGTCTGGAGAACCTGACCGACGACAAGAGCCTGATGATCCTCACCGGGGTCCCGGCCTTCGTCGCCGTCGCGTTCCAGGCCACGTTCGCGGTCATCACCGTCGCGCTCATCACGGGTGCGATCGCCGACCGCATCAAGTTCGGTCACTGGGTCGCCTTCACGGTCATCTGGGCGACCGCGGTCTACTTCCCGCTCGCCCACATGGTCTGGGGCGGCGGCTTCCTGTCGGCCAACGGCCCGATCGCCTCGGCGCTGTCCACCCCGATCGACTTCGCCGGTGGCACCGTCGTGCACATCGACGCCGGTGCTGCCGGTCTGGCGCTGGCGCTGCTGCTCGGCAAGCGCAAGAA
>JAHIJU010000476.1 GCA_018898235.1 Actinomycetota bacterium
GACGCGACCAGTGCCCCGGCGCGCCGTCATCGCACCCGTCATCGCCCTTCTGCCGGCGACGCCAACCCGTCATCGCTGTGTCTATAGGGCGTGAGGAGTCTGGCGTCGTGCGCACGATCCGACTCCGCACCGTTGAGCAGCGGGACGCGCCAGGACGGCGGCCAGCGACGGATCCCCTCGTCTACTCCCGCACACCTGCAGGGAGCGGAACCCGACGTCAAGACGGGAGGTGGCGCAGGTGTTGTCGATGCACAAGCTCGCGGCCGGAGACGGGTACGCCTACCTGACCCGTCACGTCGCAGCGGGCGACGCGGGCCTCGACCCGGGTGCGTCTTTGACCGCGTACTACGAGCAGTCGGGCAACCCGGCCGGCCGCTGGTTCGGCGCAGGCCTCACCGGGCTCGGCGACGGCACGCGGCGGCTTCGGGCTGGCGACGTCGTCACCGAAGCGGCGATGACGGCTGTCTTCCGCGACGGCGTCGACCCGCTGACCGATGATGCGCTCGGCCGGCCCTACCGAGACTTCGATGACGGGAAGCGTCACGCCGTCGTCGGCTACGACCTGACGTTCACCGCCCCGAAGTCCGTCTCGGTCCTGTGGGCGCTGGCCGATGACGCGACGCGCGTCATCGTCTATGACGCGCACCGGACGGCGTTGGCGTCATCGCTGGAGTTCGTCGAGCAGCGCGTCATCCGCACGCGCGTCGGCGACGCCGGCCGTCATCAGGTGCGCACCCGCGGGATGGTCGCGGCCGCGTTCGACCACTCGGACACCCGGGCCGGTGACCCGAACCTGCACACCCACGTCGTGGTCGCCAACAAGGTCCAGGGCCCCGACGGCGCCTGGCGCAGCGTCGACGGCCGGACGGTCCACGCCGCGGTTGTCACCGTGTCCGAGCTGTACGACGCGCTGCTGGCCGACGAGCTCGCGCGGCGTCTGCCGGTGGAGTGGTCGATGCGGGACCGCGGGCCGCGCCGCAACCCGGCGTTCGAGGTCGACGGCATTGGCGATGACCTGCTGAGCCACTTCTCGGCACGGGCCGAGCAGATCCACTGCGCCGAGCAGGAGTGGCTCGCCCAGTTCGAGACCGACCACGGCCGAGCACCGACTCGGGTGGAGACCACCCGGGCCCGCCAGCACCTGGCGCGTGCCACGCGTCCGCCAAAGACCGTCCGGCCCCTGGCCGACCTGCTGGCGGACTGGGCGAACCGGGCCCGCGCCCTGACCGGGCTCGAGCCGCACGACCTCGCGGCTCGCGCGCTGACCGGCACCTACGGCCGGGCGCTGCACGCCCACGACGTAGGCCCGGAGGTCCGCGCGGCGATGGTCGCCCAGGTGCTGGACGACGTCTCCACCCGGCGGTCGGTGTGGACGACGTGGAATCTCGGGGCCGCGGCGGTGCGGGCGTCGAAGCTGCTGCGCATGGCGTCGCCCGCCGAGCGACGCGCGCTGCTGAACGAGGTCACCACGCAGGCCGCGGCCGAGTGCGTGCACCTGGACGACGACCGCGACCCGATGACGCGGCGGGTCGGTGAGTCCCTGTACACGACGACCGAGCTGCTCGGCGCGGAGCGGGTGCTGATCGACGCCGCCGAGACCGACGGCTTCCCCCACCGTTCCAGCGAGGCGCTCCGGCAGGTCCAGCTGCGCACCGAGCACCACCTCGGCGGGCTCGCGCCTGACCAGCGGACGGCCGTCGAGGCTGTCATCACCTCCGGGCGGCTGCTCGACGTCCTCGTCGGCCCGGCGGGCTCGGGCAAGACCACCACGCTCGCCGCGCTCACCGGGTTCTGGCGCCACGGGATCGGGCCGGTCGTCGGGCTCGCGCCGTCGGCCACGGCCGCGCGGGCGCTGTCCGAGTCGCTCGGCATCGCGTGCGAGACCACCGCGAAGTGGCTGCACGAGTCCACCGGGGACGGCGGTGCGGCCCGGGCGCTGCGGTACGCCGACGCCGTCGAGCGGGAGACGACCGGCGACCTCCGCCAGATGCGGGCGGCGCGGGAGGAGCAGTGGCGGCTGCGGGTCGAGCAGGACCAGTGGCGGTTCTGCCCCGGCCAGCTCGTCATCGTCGACGAGGCCTCCCTCGCCGACACCCGCACGCTCGCCGCGATCGTCGAACAAGCGCGGGCGGCCACCGCCAAGGTGCTGCTGGTCGGGGACCACCTTCAACGCGGGTCGGTCGATGCCGGCGGGGCGTTCGGGATGCTGGCCCGCCGCGGGCCTACCGCCGAGCTCACCAGCCTGTGGCGGTTCGCGAACCCCTGGGAAGCCCGGGCCAGTCTCGAGCTGCGTCGCGCCCACCCCGCCGCACTCGACGCGTACGAGGAGCACGGTGCCATCAGCTCGGGCGGCCGCGACGCGATGCTCGACGGCGCGATCGACGCCGTCACCTCGGCGACCGAGCGCGGCCGGGTGGCGGTGTTGCAGGCCGTCGATAACCGCACCGTCCGCGAGCTGAACGCCCGCATCCGCGCCGACCGCATCACCGCCGGCGAGGTCGCCGCCACCGGGGTGGCGCTGCACGACGGGCTGAGCGCCGGGGTCGGCGACCGGATCGTCACCCGCCGTAACCACCGGCGTCTGACCACCGCTGACGGGTTCGTCCGCAACGGTGCTCTGTGGGACGTCGCCGCCGTCCTGCCCGACGGCTCGCTGCGCGTGCGCCCCGCCGCGGACGACGCCAACGCGCCCACCGTCAGGCTCCCGGCGGCCTACGTCGCCGAGCACGTCGAGCTCGGCTACGCCACCACCATCGCCCGCACCCAGGGCATGACCGTCGACGAGACCCACACCATCGCCGCACCCGGCATGGGCCGCGAGGACCTGTACGTCGCGATGAGCCGCGGCCGCCACACCAACCGGGCCTACGTCGTCGTCGACCAACCCGACCCGGAATGCCTGCCCGGCCACGCGCCGTCGTCGGGCCGCGAGGTACTCGAACAGATTCTCGCCACCAGCCACGCCGAGCCGAGCGCCACCGAGACCTGGGCGACCTACCACCCCGCCCAGGCGGCGCCCGTCGTGCCGCCCGCCCGTCCACAGCACCCGTGGGCCGCCGTGCCTCCACAGCCTGCGCCGCATCGCTTGACCGCCGTCCCGCCACCGGTTCCCGATGGACCGGTGCTCGGGCTGTAAGCAACGCCAACCACCCACCCACCAAGGAGAAGGACCATGACCACCACCGACAGCACCGTCACCCCGGCCCGGCAGTACTACCGCGTGAAGGACGCGGCCGAGGTGCTCGGGGTCCCGCCCCGGACCCTGTACCACCTGGCCGAGCGCGAACAGATCCCGTGCCGGCGCCTGGGCACCGTGATCCTCATCCCGGCAGCGTGGGTCGAGCGCGAACCAGCCATGCCGCCCACCCGGCGCTGATGTCCGTCACCAAACGCGTGCTCGCATCCGGCACGGTGACCTGGCGCGCGAAGGTCTCCTTCGAGCGCCGGGTCATCGCGCAGAAGTCGTTCACCCGCAGGGTCGACGCCAGGCGCTGGGAGGCCGACCAGCTCGCCAAGCTCGACGCCGGCTCCTGGATCGACCCGACCCGCGGGCGCATCACGTTCGGGGCACTGGCCGAGGAGTGGCAGGCCTCGCGCGGTCACCTGGCGGTGCGCAGCCAGGAGACCACACGGTTCCTGCTCGACAAGTACATGATCCCGGAGATCGGTGCGTTCCCCATCGCGGCAATCTCGGCGGCCGACGTCGAGCGAGCGATGTCCGGTCTGACGGCGCGTGGGCTGGCGACCGCGACCCGGCGTCGGGCGCTGTCGATGATCCGGCTCGTGTTCGACTACGCGATCCGCGACCGCCGGCTCTCGGTGAATGTGGCGCGGATGGTGTCGCTGCCGCGCGGTGGGACAAAGCGCGAGCCGCACTGGCTGCGGCCCGAGCAGCTCGGCCGGCTGGTGATGGCGGTGCCGCCGCTGTGCCAGCCGGTGGTGCTGTTCCTTGGGACGACGGGGTGCCGGTTCTCGGAGATGGCGGCGCTGCGGGTCGACGACGTGGTGCAGACCCCGCACGGGCTCGGGGTGCGGGTGCACCGGGCTGCGACGCAGTCCAAGCGGACGAGCGGGGCGGTGTTCGGGCCGACGAAGACCCACCAGACCCGGACGGTGCCGGTGCCGGCGGCGCTGGACGGGTACGTGCGGACGCGGGTCGCTGCGACGGCGGCGGGTGGGTACCTGTTTCCGAGCCCGACCGGCGCGGTCTGGACGAACACCAACTTCCGGGCGCGATCGGGGTGGATGGAGGCGACGCGCGCGGCGGGGGTCGGGGGACGACGATCCACGACCTACGGCACACCGCCGCGTCGTTGCTCATCGCGGCCGGGGCGGACGTGAAGGCGGTGCAGGTGATCCTCGGGCACTCGACCGCGACGATGACGATGGACCTGTACGGGCACCTGTTCAGCGAGGCGACGTGGCAGGCGATGGAGCGGCTGCCGACTATTCCGCTGATGCAAGTGCCGCGGGCGATCGGATCAGCAGTGCAATAAGCCCATGGCTGACTTCCGCCCGACCGGATCTCCTCAAATAGGCCCAGGCGGCATCCCGGACTCCAGACATTCGTTGGCGCCGGAATTACACGTCGCGTACTCGACGTGCCAGACCCCCCACAAGTTCGCCCGCCTGGTGAGCTACCACCGTTTCCCGAAGCAGGAACGCAACGAGCCCTCGCGTCACCGCTTGCTTCCCACCGAACTCCGCTGCGAGCTCCTCCAGCCAGTCGTGCGCATCTATGCCACTTATCCGCTCCAAAACAACCCGTAGCCGCACCGGATCAGCTCCCACCAGCGGAGAATCACCCGTTCCGCCCTGTCGGCGCCACTCATCAAGCGCCCTTCGCAACAGACGTTCCGGCGATGTGTCGCCCGGAAGGAACTCGACGAAGCGATCACCCTCCACAGCGCCCCGCTGGTCGCCGTCCAGCACACCAACCACGGGCATCGTGCCCTCAAACGCGAGCATGCCTTGAACGATCCCACGCACGCCGGACTCGCCCGAGATCGAGTGAACAACCGCAAGGTGCCTGCCAAGGTCCATGTCCAGGTAGTTGACCAGCTCCCTCAGCAGCAGTCCTCCACAGATGTCCTCGGCGACGCAAGTTATCGAGCGCTCGGGTGGAACACCCAGCTGACGCGCGACTTCACGCGCGTCTAGTGTCGCGTCGATCTCCGGCCTTGGGACGGACCGGACAACCACGGCCCCCTCACCGGGAAGGATCGTGAGAAGGCTTGGAGTATGACTGGCACACACGGCCGTCAGGTCATACTGGACAATTAGCCGGGCAAGGACGTAGACGAGCCGCTCCTGTGAGTACACTGCCAGATGGCTCTCAGGCTCCTCCAGAAGAACGATTGTTCCAGCCTCCAGCCGAGAAAGCCGCCATACTAGATACATTGCACCGAGCTCGCCCCGGCCCATGGACAGCGAGTCATACTCGTGATTCTCCGTCGAAACC
>JAHIJU010000477.1 GCA_018898235.1 Actinomycetota bacterium
CCAGATCGGCGACGAGCTTGTCGATGAGCGGTTGTCCGTCGGCAGCACGCCGCTGCTGGTAGAGGCCCTGATCGTTTGCGAGCGCGGCGGGCACCAGCTCGCTGTCCCGCACCGACCTCCAGGCCTGCCAGTCGGTCAGGAAGTCGGCCCATTCATTGTGAGCCGCGAGGTCCTGCGCAGAGATCCGGTCGGCAGCCGTCTGCAGGTCCGCATCGGTCCCGGCGATCTGGTCGACCCAGCCCTGGGCAGCCTGCTTGCTGCCTGCTGCCGCCGCCTCGGCGATGAGCATCCGCGCCTTGAGCTCCTCCTGGTGCACGAGGCTCACGTCGGTCGTCCACCCCGCCTGCAGGGACGCGAGGTCACGGATGTCGCTCGAGGCGACGAGCAACGCTCTGACCGCCCAGGCGATGGCGAGCAACGAGACCAGGGCGAGGACGCCGACCGCCGTCAGCACCTTGGTACGCACCCCCCGATCCCCGAACCAGTGGCGCGCAACCGTGCTGTCCTGCCCGCGCGAGCTGTTCATGTGTCAACGCCTCCCTGTTGTGTTGCATTGCCCCTGTACCGGGCCACATCGGGCAGCTGTCACCCATCCTGAGCCGTCGACCCCGCGCCAGCGCTCGCCGCCTACCCGCCCGGCAGGTACTGTCCCCGCAGGTCACGAGCACGAGGAGCTGGGATGAACCCACCGCAGACGCCCGCGGCGGCCCCGCCGCCGGCCGAGCCCGACCCCCGCCGGTCCCCCCCGACCTGGCTGCCGCGCGCCCTGGCGCAGACGGCCGTCGCGGCGTTCGCGGCGATCATCGTCTGGCGCGCCGCCGCCACCCTCGGCACGGTCATCACGATCGTCGTCGTCTCCTGGTTCGTGTCATTGGCCATGGAACCCGCGATCCGCTGGCTCACCGCCCACCACATCCGCCGGACGCGGGCCACCGGGCTCGTGATGGCGATCACCCTGCTCGGCGTGCTCGCCACGTTCGCCCTGTTCGGCGGTCTGTTCATCACCCAGCTCGTGGCGCTGGTCCAGGCGTTGCCGCGGTTCTACGCCGACCTGGCGCTCCGCCTGGACCAGCAGCTCGGGCTGACCCTGCCCGAGGCCGACGACCTGGTCGACGCGATCGGCGCGAACTGGCAGGGGCTGGCGCCCGGGATCGTGGGGGTCGGCACCTCGATCGTGTCGGTGCTGTTCCAGTTCTCGGCGGTCCTGCTGGTCGTCTACTACATGGCCAGCTCGGGTGCCCGGCTCCGGCAGGCGGTGTGCCGCCCGCTGTCCCCACGACGCCAGCGCGAGGTCCTGCAGATCTGGGAGATCTCCCAGGAGAAGGTCGCCGACTTCATGGTGTCCCGGCTGATCCTCGCCGCGGCCTCGACGGTGGTCACCTTCATCGTCCTCACCGTGCTCCGCGTGCCGTACGCCCTGCCGCTCGCCGCGTTCACCGGTGTGGTGTCCCAGTTCGTTCCCACCGTCGGCACCTACATCGGCGGCGCCCTGCCGGTGGTCGTGGCCCTCACCATCAGCCCGGTCCGGGGGCTGCTGGTGCTCGCGTTCATCGTGGCCTACCAACAGGTCGAGAACCTGCTGCTGTCCCCTAAGGTCTCCCAGCAGTCGCTCGCGCTGAACCCGGCGATCGCGTTCCTCGCGGTGCTGGCATTCGGCGCGGTCTTCGGCGCACTCGGCGCATTCCTCGCCCTGCCCGTGGCGGCCGTGATCCAAGCCGTCTCGTCGACCTACGTCCGGCGGCACGAGCTGGTCGAGTCGCCCATGCTCACCGACGACGCCGGGCAGTCCCCCACCCCGGCCACACCGTCGCAGGTTCAGCCGTAGAAGACCCGTTCCACCACCGCACGCGCCCGACGAGCCGTGCGCAGGTACTCATCCTCCAGCTCGCCACCGGCGCCCGGCCCGTACCCCAGCACCCGGGCGATACCGGCCAGGGTCCGACGATCGTGGGGCAGCAGGTCGGTGGAGGCCCCGTCGAGGCGACCCGACCAGAGCACATTGGCGTCACGTAGACGCGAGGCCAGCTCCCAGGCCGCGGTCAGCGCCCTGGCGTCCTCGGGCACCAGCAGACCGGCCTCGGTCGCCGCGACCAGTGCGCCGAGCGTCGAGGTGGTCCGCAGCCCCGGGACCTCGTACGCGTGGCACAGCGCCAACAGCTGGGCCGTCCACTCGACGTCGGAGATGCCCCCTCGTCCGAGCTTCAGGTGGCGGGCCGGGTCGACCCCGCGCGGCAGCCGCTCGGCCTCGACCCGCGCCTTGATCCGGCGCACCTCGCGCACCCCCGCGACATCCAGCCCGTCCTTCGGGTAGCGCACCGGGTCGATGAGCTCGACGAAGCGCTCCGCGAGATCGGCGTCCCCGGCGACCGGGCGTGCCCGCAGCAGGGCCTGCGCCTCCCAGACGGCCGACCAGCGGCCGTAGTACTCGGCGAAGGCGTCGAGCGAACGCACCAGCGGGCCGTTGCGTCCCTCGGGACGCAGATCGGCGTCCACCGCGAGCGGGGGTTCGGCTCCCACGTCGCCGAGCAGCGCCCGCAACCGGGTCGCCGTTGCCATCGCCCAGTCCTGGGCGAGGACCTCGTCGTCGGCCGGACCGCGGACGAACAGGACATCGGCGTCCGAGGAGTACCCGACCTCACCCCCACCGAGCCGACCCATCGCCACCACCACCATCGCCGCCGGGTCGTCGGCGAGCCCGAGCTGACGGCGCGCCTCGAACCGGGCGATCCGCAGCGCACCCGCGAGCACCACATCGGCGGCCACGGAGAGCGACTGCGAGGCACGGGTGCCGGTCACCACCCCGAGCACATCGGCGGCCGCGGTCCTCGCCAGCTCGCGTCGACGCAGGGCCCGCAACGCCGTCGCCGCCGAGACCGGCTCATCCGCCCTGGTCAGGATCGCATCGGCCTCCCCCATCAGCCGCGCGAAGCTGCGCGGCTCCAGATCGGCCTCGTCCCCGAGCCAACGCACCGACTCCGGGGAGCGGGCCAGGGCATCGGCGACGTACCGGGAGGTGGACAGCGCCTGGGCCAACCGACGTCCGGCCGTGCCGGAGTCGCGCAGCAGCTTGAGGTACCAGTGGGTCGCACCCAGCTCGTCCGAGAGCCGGCGGAACGCCAGCAGCCCGCCGTCCGGCTCGGCCCCCTCGGCGAACCAGCCCAGCATGACCGGCAGCAGCTGACGCTGGATCGCCGCCCGGCGCGACACCCCTTCGGTGAGCGCTCCGATGTGCCGCAGGGCGCCTGCCGGGTCGCGGTAGCCGATCGCGGCGAGTCGCGCCCGGGCGGCGTCGGGAGCCAGTCGGGCCTCGTCGGCGGACAGCTGGGCCGTCGCGGGCAGGAGCGGCCGGTAGAACAGCTCCTCGTGCAGGTGACGGACGTCCCGCCGGGTTGCCCGCCAGCGCTCGAGCAGTCCCTCGGCACCCTCGATCCGCATCCCCGCCGCGCGGGCCAGCCGGGTGAGCTCGGGTTCGCCGGTCGGCATCAGATGGGTGCGCTGCAACCGCACCAGCTGCACCCGGTGCTCGACCAGCCGCAGGAATCGGTAGCACACCGCCAGCTGCCCGGCGTGGTCCCGCCCGACGTACCCGCCGGCCGCCAGGGCGGCCAGGGCCGTCAGGGTGCTTCCGGACCGGATGGACTCGTCCGCCCGACCGTGCACCAGCTGCAGCAGCTGGACCGTGAACTCCACATCCCGCAGGCCGCCGACACCGAGCTTGATCTGCCGGTCCGCCTCCGCCCGCGGGACGTTCTCCTCCACGCGGCGCCGCATCGCCTGGGCGTCCTCGACGAAGTTCTCCCGCCCGACGGCGGCCCAGACCATCGGCTGCACCATCTCGACGTAGGCGCGCCCCAGCTCGACGTCACCGGCCAGGGGGCGGGCCTTGAGCAGCGCCTGGAACTCCCAAGTGCTCGCCCACCGCTCGTAGTAGGCGCGATGGCTGGCGAGCGTCCGCACCAACGGGCCGTTCTTGCCCTCCGGACGCAGGGCCGCGTCCACGGGCCACAGCGCGGGCTCGCCGGAGGCCGTCGAGCAGGCCCGTGCCAGACCCGCGGCGAGCCTCGCACCGATCGCCAGTGCGGCGTCCTCGTCGGCGCCGTCGACCGGTTCGGCGACGTAGATGACGTCGACGTCCGACACGTAGTTGAGCTCACGACCGCCGGCCTTGCCCATCCCGATGACCGACAGCCGCACGCCCAGCCCGTGGTCCGGCAGGTCTGCGCGGGCCAGCGCCAGGCTCGCTTCGAGGGCCGCCGCGGCCAGATCGGCCAGCGCGGCGGCCACAGCCGGCAGCCGGGTGAGCGGATCGACGCTGGTCAGGTCGCTCGCCGCGATCCGCGCCAGCCTGGTCCGGTACGCCAACCGCATCGCGTCCACACCCGCGGGGCCCTGGATCGCGGCGACCGGGACGGCGGCGTCGGGGTCGGCGCCCACGGCCGCCAGCAGCTCCGCGCGCACCAGCTCGACCGGAACACCCGTCCCGGGCTCAGGGTCCAGCACGACGGCCAGTGCCTGCGGGTGCGCGGCCAGCAGGTTCCCCAGCGCCGAGGAGGCGCCGAGCACGGCCAGCAGCCGCGTACGGGCGAGATCGTCCTCGACCAGCGCCCGCACGAACCCCGCGGCGAGCCGAGGATGGTCGGTGACCGCCTCGGCGAGCGTGACCAGGCTCAGCAGCGCCAGATCCGGGTCGGCAGTGTCGCTCAGATGGTCCGGGAGCCGACGTGCCGCGTCCGGGACGAGCGTCAGCAGGGCTGCGGAGGCCAGCAGCCGTTCCGCCCGCGCCGTGTCGCGGACACCGGCGCGGGCCAGTCGCAACGACAGCGACGGTTCGCGGGCCGCGCCGAACGGCTGACCGGTCACAGCGAGGGCAGGAACCGGGCCAGCTCGAACGGGGTGACCTGGGCCCGGTACTCGAGCCACTCCTGGCGCTTGTTCCGCAGGAAGTAGTCGAACACGTGCTCGCCGAGCGTCTCGGCCACCAGCTCGGACGACTGCATGAGGGTGATGGCCTCGTCCAGCGAGGTCGGCAGCGGCTCGATGCCCAGGGAGCGCCGCTCGGCGTCGGTGAGCTCCCAGACGTCGTCCTCGGCGCCCTCGGGAAGCTCGTACCCGTTCTCGATCCCCTTGAGCCCGGCGGCCAGCAGCACGGCGAACGCCAGGTAGGGGTTGGCCGAGGAGTCGAGCGCGCGGTACTCCACGCGGCTCGAGTTGCCCTTGCCGGGCTTGTACATCGGGACCCGGACCAGCGCCGAACGGTTGTTGTGCCCCCAGCAGATGTACGCCGGCGCCTCGGCGCCGCCCCACAGCCGCTTGTAGGAGTTCACGAACTGGTTGGTCACCGCCGTGATCTCGGCCGAGTGCCGCAGCAGCCCCGCGATGAAGGAGCGCCCCACCTTCGACAGCTCCAGCGGTGCACCGGGCTCGTGGAACGCGTTGTGGTCGCCCTGGAACAGCGACAGGTGGGTGTGCATCCCCGAACCCGGGTGGTCGGCCAGCGGCTTGGGCATGAAGGAGGCGAACACGCCCTGTTCCAGCGCGACCTCCTTGACCACCGTGCGGAACGTCATGATGTTGTCGGCCGTGGTGAGGGCGTCGGCGTACCGCAGGTCGATCTCGTTCTGACCCGGCCCGGCCTCGTGGTGGGAGAACTCCACCGAGATGCCCATGGACTCCAGCATCGTGATGGCGGCCCGCCGGAAGTCGTGCGCGGTGCCGCGCGGCACGTGGTCGAAGTAGCCGCCCTGGTCGACCGGCACCAGGGTCCGGGTCGGGTCGGCGGGCGCCTCGAAGAGGTAGAACTCCACCTCGGGATGGGTGTAGAAGGTGAAGCCCTGCGCCGAGGCCCGCTCGAGCGAACGTCGCAGCACCTGGCGCGAGTCGGCCAGCGATGGCTCGCCGTCCGGGGTGAGCAGGTCGCAGAACATGCGGGCCGCACCGTGACGTTCGCCACGCCACGGCAACACCTGGAACGTGGTGGGGTCCGGCTTGGCGATCATGTCCGCCTCGTAGACCCGCGTCAGGCCCTCGATCGCGGAGCCGTCGAAGCCGATGCCCTCGCTGAACGCAGACTCCAGCTCGGCCGGCGCGATGGCCACCGACTTCAGGATGCCGAGCACATCGGTGAACCAGAGCCTGATGAAGCGGATGTCCCGTTCCTCGACCGTGCGGAGCACGAAGTCCTGCTGCCTGTCCATGCCCCTATCCTGCCTGATCGATCCGAGGTCGGTACGCCTCGCCGTGCCCACGACTAGGCTCGACGTCGACCAGACGGCGGTCGCCCCTGCCCGCCGTCTGGCAGCGGAAGGACATGTGATGGACTCCAAGCCCCGTCGGATGCGCGTGCACCACCTGCGCGAGACGAAGGCGGCCGGTGAACGGCTGACGATGCTGACGGCCTACGACGCTGTGACCGCGAGGATCTTCGACGACGCAGGCATCGACCTGCTGCTGGTCGGCGACTCGATCGGCAATGCGATGCACGGCTACAGCACCACCCTGCCGGTGACGGTCGATGAGCTGGTCGTGGCCGCCCGTGCGGTCGCCGGCGCCGCCCAGCGCGCCCTGGTCGTGGTCGACCTGCCGTTCGGCTCCTATGAGGCCGGACCCGAGCAGGCCCTCGCCACGGCCGTCCGGATGATGAAGGAGACCGGCGTCGCCGCGGTGAAGCTCGAGGGCGGTACCCGGGTCTGCGCGCAGGTCCGCGCGCTGACGGACGCCGGCATCCCGGTGTTCGGCCACCTCGGCTACACCCCGCAGTCCGAACACCTGCTCGGCGGCCCGCACGTGCAGGGCCGGGGACACTCGGCCGCCGACCGGCTGCGCGCCGATGCCGTGGCCCTCGCCGAGGCCGGCGCCGTGGCCGTGGTGCTGGAGATGGTGCCCGCGCCCGTCGCGGCCGAGGTCACCCAGATCCTGTCGGTCCCCACCATCGGCATCGGTGCCGGTGCCGGGTGCGACGGCCAGGTGCTCGTCTGGGTCGACATGGCCGGGATGAGCGACTGGTCGCCGAAGTTCGCCAAGCGCTACGGCGAGGTCGGGGCGGCGCTCACGGCCGCCGCGAAGGCCTACGCCGACGACGTGCGGGCCGGAACCTTCCCGGACGTGGCGCACCAGTTCGACGCGTGAGACGCAGCTGCCCGCACGGGACCGGCCCGGATCCCCGCGCCCCACGGGTCCCGAGCCGCTGACGGTTCAGGCCTGGTCGCCCTTCCAGCTGCTGTCGTCGTGGTCGAACGCCTCCGAACGCGCCTTGGCCGTCTCGAGCGCCCGGGCGGCTGCTTCACGGGTCGGGTACGGACCCATGAGGGACTGCCAGTGCGACTGGCGCCCCTCCTCGACCTGGTGGGTCCGGGTGTTGTAGTAGAACTCCGTCACCTCGGACCCTCCTGCCGCTCGGAGCACTGCCGTCGTCTTCGTAGACTGCCAGGCATGTCGTCCTCGCACCCAGTCAGGGCCGCGCTCGTCCCCGGGCAGATCAGCCCCCGGCGCGCCGTGCCCGCCTCCATCGCCCGCCCCGAGTACGTCGGCCGCCCGGCGCCCGCGCCCTACCACGGTCCGGATGTGCTCGACCCGGAGACGGTCGAACGGGTGCGAACCGCCTCGCGCATCGCGGCGCAGGCGCTGGCCGAGGTGGGTCGTCACGTGGCCCCCGGCGTGACGACCGACGAGCTCGACGTCATCGGCCACGAGTTCCTCGTCGCCGCCGGCGCCTACCCGTCGACCCTCGGCTACCGCGGCTTCCCCAAGTCGTTGTGCACCTCGCTCAACGAGGTGATCTGCCACGGCATCCCCGACTCGACCGTCGTGCAGGACGGGGACATCGTCAACATCGACATCACCGCCTACATCGGCGGGGTGCACGGCGACACCAATGCGACGTTCCTGGCCGGCGACGTGGACGAGGAGTCCCGGCTGCTGGTCGAACGAACCCGCGAGGCCCTCGCACGCGGCATCAAGGCCGTCGCCCCAGGACGCGAGATCAACGTCATCGGACGGGTGATCGAGCGCTACGCGGCGCGATTCGGCTACGGCGTCGTCCGGGACTACACCGGGCACGGGGTCGGGCCGGCGTTCCACACCGGGCTGGTGGTGCCGCACTACGACGCAGCCCCCGAGTACGCCACCGTCATGGAGCCCGGCATGGTCTTCACGATCGAGCCGATGCTCGACCTGGGCACCGCCGACTGGACCGAGTGGGACGACGACTGGACGGTGGTGACGGCCGACGGGCGCCGCAGCGCCCAGTTCGAGCACACCCTGGTCGTCACCGAGACCGGAGCTGAGGTGCTCACGCTGCCATGAAC
>JAHIJU010000478.1 GCA_018898235.1 Actinomycetota bacterium
ATTGGTGACCAGGTAGTGGTGGTCTTCGAACTCGACGACGAAAGCTGTCGCGTGAGACAACTCTTCCTCGCCTTGCATTGCGGTCACCTGCAGTGATCGAAGCGAGAACTCCGATCCCGTCACTTCTTCCAAGAAGCCTGTCCTTCATCGAGTACCTCAGATGCGGTGCACACAGTCTGCGGTGAGGCTGGTACGACCTGAGACGCGCCACGCCGCACTGTCGAGATCGGTGGCAGGCGGTGGTGGACTTCGCTAAGCGGCTCTCGTGCCGATCTTAGTGCCACCGGCACGCCGCCACGCCAAGCCCCGCGTCCGGATCGTCGGTTTCGACGATGCGGTTGAGCGACTCCGCCTTCGGCGCGGCTCGGTGCTCATTGCCGGGGTGCACTCCGACGACTTCAACTTCGTCGTCTTCCTGGACCCAACTACCCACGTCGAGGTCACTTGCCTCGGAGTCGACGCATCTGCAGCGAATCCCGAATGGGGCTGCGCGGCACGGGCCCTGTAGACGCACGCTCACGGCTCCACCGAGGGCGGCTACGCTCGCCCGGATCTGCCGCCGACCGCAAACCTCGCCGATCCGTGCCGACCCGTTCAACGTAGCGACGAACAGGACCAACCGGCGCAGCACGGGCATGGTCGCAGTGTGCCCGAGGTTGTCCGGTAGGAAGCGAGGCGCCTGCATAGTCATCCGGTCGCCTGATCCCCACCGGGGGCACCCGACCCGCGGCGCTGTGAAGCAACCGGTGCAGCAACGTCGCGGCGTACAGGCCTGTTCGGCGGCGTACGGCAACGTCGCACACTCGCGTTGACCTGCACAAACGCCCAGCGCCGCACATTGTCAGACGGCCTCGGCTTTCCTGACACGGAAGAGGTCACCGGTTCGATCCCAGTATCGCCCACCAGCGTTTGAGCAGGTGAGGGGCACTATCCCGGAAGGGTGGTGCCCCTTCTGTGATCTACGTGCGATCTGGTGTGGACGGGCCACCGGTGGCCACCATGAGCACCACGACCCAGACCGCCGAGACGGTCCCGAACACCCGTCTTCGCGCCGGAACCCGCACGCGGCCCCAGCTCCGCGCGCTCGGTGACGCCGAGGTGACGATCACGGTCGCGGACGGCACGGTGGCGATCTACCCGGCCGACGGCCCCCGGCTGTTGTTCGCGACCGAGGCGTTCCTGCTCGCGTTCCTGGGTGCGGGCGGCATGGAGGTGTCGGCGGTGACCCGGTGAGCACGGCGGTGGCGATCTGGCCCATGCGCGATTTGGCAGGCCTGACGGTGAAGCGGGTCGCGCGGGAGGCAATCGTCTCCGCGGCTCACCTGTCCCGTGTCGAGACGGGCCAGACCGGGGCGTCGCCCGCGCTGCGGGGCCTGGTGTCCGGCGCCATCGCCCGGCATCTGGCGTCCGATGTGGCGGTGGCACGGTGGGCCCAGCGACCGCCTCGAAGGCGCCAAAGCGGGCGACGACGGTCGAGGTGGACGACCCGCGCCTCGACGACGCCGTCATCGGTGACGCCGTAGTGACCCGCGACTTGCACCCGGTGGCGACCGTGTCGTCGGTCGGGTGGATCAGCCCGGGCGAGGTAGGGCTGGACGCTCAGGTCTACGTCGAGGAGACCCGGTACAGCACAGGTGACGACGACCCGGCGATGGTGACCGTTGAGGGCGGGGTGGAGTCCATCGGCGCGACCAACAGCCTGCACCTGTCCGCCGACGCGGCCCGCGAACCGGGCTGCGCGCTGCTCGCCGCTGCCGACGTCCTCGACGGTCCGCCAGAGTCGGGGCGGCGGGTGCAGGGCCGCACCGGCGAGACCCAGTACAAGGCCGTGCAGGCGATCCGGCGGCGGATCGCCGCGCTTCCCATCGGGCAGAGCGAGGTGGCCGTCGCGGCAGGCTACTCCCCCACCGAACCCAGCCTGTTCCTGACCGGTCAGCGAACCGTGGACCTGACCGACGTCGAACTGATCGCCAAGGCCCTCGGGGTCAACCCGTTCGCACTCATGAACGAGGCGACGGAGTAGCCGCTACCAACCTCACCCGCACACCCGCGACGCCCCTGCCAAACGGTGGGGGCGTCGTTGCATGCTGCCGCACATACGGCATGCATGAGCAGCGTCATCGCCCCCGTCACTATCGCCACGATCGCAGTCCTGCTGACTGACGACCCCGAGCTTGCCCGCCTCATCGGCGACCTCTACCACCCGACGGTCAGTGCGATCGACTGGTGTCGTGCCTGGCTGGTCGTCCGGGGCGGCGGCCTCGTGAGGAAGGGCAGGATCGAGCGCCCCTGTTACCCACAGGTGGGAGCGGACGCGGACTACCTTCGGTTGCAGCATGCGCAACGGTGCACATGCATTGCGAAAGGGGCAGCAATGGCGATCCCGAGCACGAAGTACTACTCGGCCGACGAGCGAGACCCGAGGACGTACCACGACTACAGCGACTGTCCGAACGGGCAGCAGATCAGGCCGGAGAATCGTCGGACCGGCGATGGAGGCTTGCCCCGTTGCGGCAGCTGCAAGCGGCTCGACTGACCGAATGACACGACGCCACCGCCCAGCCAGACCGTCGCTGCCAGTCGGTCATGGACCTGATCGCGGCTGTGGAAGCCCCCGACATGACAGTTGCGGGCGATGGGTTGATCACGGAGGCGAAGGCCACCCTGAGCGCACCCGGCCAAGATGGGCACGCGCCTGGGTCGACCAGTGAGATCGTCGACCTCGTGAGTCGAGCAGCGGCCAACGAGACGCCGGCTTAGTCGGGGCCTCCGAGCCGCGGCGCAGAGATTGGTGTGTGCGGGAAGGTAGTGAGGTTCCACTTCGACGCGTGATCGTCGGGGCGGAAGAAAGTTGTCAGATGGGGGTGGGCGAACGCATGCGAGCGGGAACTGACGGTCACGTCGGGCACGTCGAG
>JAHIJU010000479.1 GCA_018898235.1 Actinomycetota bacterium
AACACCTGCCCGCCGAGCCCGACGATCGCCTGGTCGGCGCGGCCGTGACCGTAGTGCTCGAACCGCTGCCGGTAGTAGTTGACCATCTGGGCGGTGTGCTCCATCGGCCAGAAGATCGCGTTGTGCAAGAACCCGTCGCCGTAGTAGGCGGCCTGCTCGGCGATCTCGGGGGAGCGGATCGAGGCGTGCCACACGAACGGCGGGACGCCGTCCAGCGGGCGCGGGGTCGAGGTGAACCCCTGCAGCGGGGTGCGGAACTTGCCGGACCAGTCGACCACGTCCTCGCGCCACAGCCGACGCAGCAGCGCGTAGTTCTCGACGGCGAGCGGCACACCCTGGCGGATGTCCTTGCCGAACCACGGGTAGACCGGGCCGGTGTTGCCGCGACCGAGCATGAGGTCCATCCGGCCGTCCGAGATGACCTGGAGCATCGCGTACTCCTCGGCGAGGCGCACCGGGTCGTTCGTGGTGATGAGCGTGGTCGCGGTGGACAGCGTGATCTGCTTCGTCACCCCGGCCAGGTAGCCGAGCATCGTGGTCGGTGACGACGGCACGAACGGCGGGTTGTGGTGCTCACCGGTGGCGAACACGTCGAGGCCGGCCTCGTCGGCGTGCCGGGCGATGGTGAGCATCGAGCGCACCCGCTCGGTGTCGTCGGGGGTGCGGCCGGTGTGCGGGTCCGGCGTGACGTCGCCGACGGAGAAGATGCCGAACTGCATGATGCGCCTCACGATCTATGCGTTTGCATGAACTTTCGCCTCAACCGGGACCTCCGGCCGGGTATTCCCGGGCACGTATCTGCTTGGCGGCGGGGTCCTCCTCCTCCTCGAATGCCCCGCGCTCGGCCCCTGGAGGACAGTGATGACCCTGACGACCGGCGTCGATCCGCTCACCCGTGCCATGAGCGCAGCCGTCTCGCGGGTCCACCTGCCCGGTTCGGTCGGCTACCTGGCGCTCGCAGCGACCGAGGAGGCCCGGCACCGCCCCGGTCCGGCGCTCGTCGTCGAGGCGCTCACCGCCCACGACGTCGCCGCCGCCGTGCGCACGGCCGGGTCGCTCTCCGTCCCGGTCGCCGTGCGGGGCACTGGTCGCGACGCGGTGCCCCCGGGCTGTGTGCTGATCGCGACGCAGTCGCTCGAGACCCTCGTGGTGCGTCCGCACGATCGCACCGCGCAGCTCGGCGCCGGCGTCCGGTGGGCGACCGCGCTGCACGGCGCCGCCCGGCACGGGCTGGCACCGGTCTGCGGCGCCGATGCGGCGGGCGCGGCCGTCGCCCATCTGGCCAGTGGCGGGCTCGGGCCGGTCGCCCGGACCTTCGGGGTGTCCAGCGACCGCATCCACGAGCTGGAGGTCGTCACCGGGGACGGTGTGCTTCGCAAGGTCTCCGCCACGTCGGACCCGGAGCTGTTCTGGGGACTGCGCGGGGGGCGGGGCTCGCTCGGCATCATCACCTCCGCCCAGATCGAGCTCGTCGAGCAGCCGGAGGTCTACGCCGGGACCCTCTGGTTCGACGAGGCCGACGTCGCCCAGGTCCTGCGCGCCTGGGCGCGGTGGGCGACCCGACTGCCGCCCGAGGGCACGACCTCGGTCGCCGTCGCCCGGATGGCGAGCGTCCCGCACGTCCCGGCGGCCCTCGCCGGCTTCACGACGCTCGCGCTGCGCTTCGCCTGGACCGGCAGCCCGGTCCAGGGCGAACGTCAGATCGAGCCGCTGCGCGAGGTGGCCGAACCGCTCATCGACACGGTCGGTGTGCTGCCCTACGCCGCGATCGGTGCCGTGCACGCTGACCATGCGGCGCCCGGCCCGCACCAACGGCACAACGCCCTGCTCGACGGCCTCGGCCCCGCGGCCGTGGACCGCCTGCTCGAGCTGGTCGGTCCCGGCAGCGGCTGCTGCCAGCAGTCGGTCGAGGTCCGACGACTCGGCGGCGCCGTCCGGGAGACCTTGCGCGGGCCCTCGGCCGTCGCGCACCGGGACGCGCCGTGGTCGCTCACGACGGTCGGCACCGCATCGGCCGGTGTCCCCGACCCGGTGGCCGACGATGCGCGCCGGATCGCCCAGGGCATGGCCGACTGGGTGCGGCCCGGTGCCCTCGCGGGACTCGACGACGGGTCCGGGAGGGTGTGGGCGGACCGCGTGTTCGGTGCCTCGGCGGCGGCCCGGCTGCGGGAGGCGGCCGGGCGCTACGACCCCGCCGGCACGCTGCTCGCCGGCCGGGCGCTGGGTCGCTGAGCGCCCGTCGGCGGGCTACGACCTGAAGGGTTCGGCAACCCCGGCCGGGCGCGTCGGGCCGGCCATCTGGGACGGGTCGAGCCGGTCGGCCGGCAGCGGCCGGGCGTAGAAGTACCCCTGGGCCTGGTCCACGCCGAGCTGGGCCAGCAGCACGGCCGTCTGCTCGTCCTCGACGCCCTCGGCCACCACCGTGAGCCCGAAGCTGTGCGCCAGCTCGACCATGGCCTGCACGATCACCTCGGGGGCCTCGCGGCCCGGCTCGGTGAGGTCGCGGATGAACAGCCGGTCGATCTTGAGGATGTCCACCGGCAGGTTCCGCAGCTGCGAGATCGAGGTGGAGCCGATGCCGAAGTCGTCGATCGCGACCTGCACCCCGAGCCGCCCGAGCCGGGACAGCACGGGCACGATGCGCGCCGGTTCGAACACCAGGGCGGTCTCGGTGATCTCGACCTCCAGCAGGCGCGCGGGGACGTCGAACCTGGTCAGCAGGGCGGCGATCTCGTCGACGATGGTCTGGCTCGTGACGTCGTGCGCCGACAGGTTGACCGCGATCGGCACGTACCAGCCGATCGCGCGCCAGGCCGCGATCTGGGCGATGCAGCTCGCCAGGGCGTGCCGGGTCAGCTCGCGGATCACCCCGGACTGCTCGGCGAGCGGGACGAACCTGTCGGGGGTGAGGATGCCGCGTGCGGGGTGGTGCCACCGCATGAGCGACTCGAAGCCGATGGTCCGACCGGTCGCGAGGTCGACCTTCGGCTGGTAGTACATCTGCAGCTCGTCCTGGCGCGACTCGCGCAGCGCCTGGTGCAGCTCGCCGAGCAGCTGCAGCCGCATCGGCGACGACTGGTCGGTCTGGGTCGAGTAGACCGCGACCCCCGTGCGGGAGTGCTTCGCCCGGTACATCGCGACATCGGCCGTCCGCATCAGCGAGGACGCGTCGTCCGCGTGGTCGGGCAGGCACGCGACGCCGATCGACGGTTCGACGTGCAGCACCAGCTCGCCCACCTCGAACGGCGGTGCGAACAACGTGCGCACCTGCTCGGCGCGGCGCTCTGAGCTCTCGACGGAGGCGACGCCCGGCAGCAGGATGGCGAACTCGTCGCCGCCGAGCCGGGCGACGAGGTCGTCGTCGCGCGCCGCGGCCCGCATCCGTTCGGCCACCTGCTCGAGCAGCTCGTCGCCGCGGTCGTGGCCGAGGGTGTCGTTGATGTCCTTGAACCGGTCGATGTCCAGCAGCACCAGGCCCACCCGCGTCCCGTCCCGACGGGCGCGTTCGATGGCCCGCCGGGTGCGGTCCGCCAGCAGCCGACGGTTCGGCAGTCCGGTCAGCGAGTCGAGGTGCGCCAGGCGGGCGTTCTCGTGCGCGACCGCGCGCAGCCGACGCGA